>NZ_AMFQ01000132.1:0-171512 GCF_000335555.1 Acinetobacter sp. WC-743
AATCATCTTATTTTGCTCATCTAATTGAGCTTTATAACGATAACAGGTTTGACTAAGTTGAAAGATGAGGCAAGCTTTACTCACTGAAATCTTAAATTGCTCAACAGCATGCTGAGCAAGAGATTTACGTTGTGCAGGCTCTATAACTTCTTTGACAGTGCATCCTGAAGAATATCTGCTTTAAGGCGTTCGTCAGCATACATACGTTTCAGACGAGCATTTTCAGCTTCTAATTCTTTAAGTCGTGTCATCATTGAAATATCCATACCTCCATATTTCGCTTTCCATTTATAAAATGTAGCGGAACTCATACCATGTTCACGGCATAAGTTAGGCACAGGTGTTCCTGATTCAGCTTGTTTTAAAATACTCATGATTAAGCTGTCTGAATATTTAGATGTTTTCATAAAAAATCTCCTTTACAGGATTATTCGATTTTCTACTTTTGAGTTCAATTATTTTCAGGGGGGATTACCGAATGCCTTATAGCAGGTTCAGTGTGTTTGAAGTTTACTCAACACTATTTTTTATTTCTAAGTTTTCATTATGTATAGCATTTCAGCATCATCTACAAAATAAATCGATGAACAGAGGAAGGCAGTAGGTTTTTATCAGGAGGCGTTGGATCATATGGTAAGGCAGGGTTATGGCAATGCCAGCTTTGAGGTAGGATGTAACAAAGGATTAGTTATTGTAGATGAGTTTTATCCGGATGAATCAAAGCTAGAACAACATCGGCAAACGTATGATTTGACTCATGTTCAAGATATTAAGAAAGGATTGCAACAGTCGGTGCAGGCTTTGAATTGATTGCAATTTGATCAAAGTTTTTATATAGAAGCCCTAATCATCTGTACGAATACGCGCTGACACCAATGATTAGGAGTTAAACATCATGAATGCGGTAAAAAGCTGAATTTATCAGATCAATTATAAATTGCTAAAAGTTAAAAGAGAGTTTAACTCACTGCTGTCCCACAAATATCGATAATCAATATAGCCTTTATCGAATACGACTATACTACCCGATGCAAATTTAAGTGTTCTACCTTGCACCATATCATTTTCAATACCATCACCAAGCGCAACAAACTCAGGAATGGTGTTGCTATGATTTAATCCAACTGTAAGTTTATACTGGCTTTGGACTCATGTACTTTTGCCCATTCACACAATGACAGTGAAAGATCAATATGACTTGCATCGAGTGAATATAATGGATTCTTAAACCGAAATTTATGAGCGACCTTGGAGTTTTCACAATGTTGAAGTAGTTGGGTAAACAATTGTTGATATAAGCAGGCAGGTTGTTCTTCATTGATTCTTGCCAGCATACTTCGTGCAATTCTTTTGGCGCCAAGATGATAAAGCTTTTCCTGTTGTGATTCGAGATTGGATTCAATGTCTCTCAAACTTTGATGGCAAGATAACTGAGACATCAATATTGCAATAAATTCATCCCATCGTGTTGCTGATCTTAATTTTTGCCCTTGATGATATTTTTTGCAAGACGTTCAAAATCTTGTCTCAAAATGGGTTTGAGTAATTGATGAAATACGATATTCTAATGTGACAAAACCTGAGTCCTTATAGTTGAAGTGTTTGTTCGCACTTATATTTTAACTATTTAGACTCAGGTTTTTTTATTTAAACTATGGGACAGCAGTAAGTTTAACTCTCTTTTTTTGTAATTTCAAAGTGATGAGAATCACATTATATGTTGAATTTGTTTGGTTTATCAAAAATGAATAGACAATTCTGTATGGAAAAATATAAGAATTATAGCGATACTAAAAAAATTGCAAAGCTTAAAAGAACCTTAAATTTAAATTTTTATTACCTTTTTTGTTGGAAAAGCAAGGAGTAATTATGTTGTATTTCTTAATTAAGCTAAGGTGATTTTATTAAGCAATGAAATAGATACAAAAGATTAAAAATTTATTTAGGTTTAGTTTATGAGCGATAAAAGTTATTTTTGGGGTTTTTTAGAAGAGCTATCTCCTTTTAAAATAAAATATTTCTTTTTTGTTTTTGTTTTTGTGATTGTTTTTGTGGCAATTCATATCCCACTCAACTCCTATTCAGGAATAACTCCAAGTTCTAGGTCAGATCTTTTAGATGTCCAACATAGGATATTGATTGATATATCTTTTCTTACAACTTTTATTGCAAATATCTATTTATTAATAGTTTATTATTTAAAGGGGGTTTCTAGGCAATTAAGTAAAAAATTAGAAAAATCAATCGAACAGACTATTGATAAAAGGGGACAAGAAAAAAAATCAAGCTTTAAAGAAATGATTTTATTTAACATGATTTATTTAATATCATTTTTTGGTTTTTTTCTAATGCCTCCTTCAACATCAATTAAATATCGTTGGATGAACCAAGGGAATATTTATTTAGATTTTTTGATTCTTTATATACTTTGTCTTGGTTTCATTGTTTTAAATTTATTCTTAATAATTTCAAGAGAAGCAAATAAAAATGGCAGAACCAGAGAATCATGATTTTCCAGATGCAGTAGGGGTAATATCGGATGCGTATGATACAGCTCAAGATGGTTTACGAGCCGCAGCTGGCGCAGGTGGAGTACCTGAATTCGCAAAACTGGGTAATATTACTTCAATCCTTCAGATTGGCGCACATGCTAAGGCTGGAGAATATGAAAATGTAGCACAAGATATAGGAGTTGGAGCAGCACAAGCAGTTCTTGGAGGATTAATCGCTGGTACTGCTTTAGCTGCATCTGCTCCTGTAGCAGTAGGACTTATAGGAGGGGCTGCAGCTGTTTACGGGTTTGGTAAGCTGTTAGATGCAGGTATTGATTATCTTCAAGAACATCCTGAATTATTAGATCCACTATTTCCTGATCCAAACTCACCTGATCAGAACGGTGGAAACAGACCATCAAGAGACTACAGAATTGAATATTACGATCCGCTAATCCTAGATTTGAATGGGGATGGCGAAATTGGAACTATTGCAGCAAACAAGTTTCAAGGAGCAGTTTTTGATGGAAATAATGATGGAATTAGAACAGCAACAGGATGGGTCTCGCCCGAAGATGGGTTATTAGTTCGAGATGTAAATGGTGATGGATTCATAAATTCAGGTGCTGAGTTATTTGGAGATAGCACGAAGTTAGCAAATGGTACAAATGCAAAAAATGGTTTTGCTGCATTGTCTGATTTAGATAGTAACGGTGATGGGAAAGTTGATAGTAATGACACAAACTTTAATGAGTTAAAAGTTTGGAAAGATATTAATGGAGATGGTATCAGTCAAACTTCAGAGCTTTTTTCTTTAAATGACGTGGGTATACAGAGCCTAAACGTAAATATTAATGAAATAAAAAATGAGCAAGTAGAAGGTGGTTATCTAGCTGAAACGGGCTCATATACTAAAGCCGATAGCTCCCTTGGGAAAATGGCTGATGTTAATTTCGAAAATCAGGATATTTATAGTAAATTTACTAGCCAAGTTGAAGTTACACAGGATGTATCTGTTCTGCCACAATTAAAAGGCTATGGTCGGCTGAAAGATCTGCATCAGGTTGCAATGCAATCTACAGAATTTAAGAATTTATTATCACAATATGTAAATGCCACAACAAGATATGAACAAAAAGAGTTACTCGATAGCTTAGTAAAATCTTGGGCCAAGTCTGATCCTGCGTATTCAAATGATCCTATCGAAATTATCCGAATGATAAATGTAGAGTGGTATCAATCATCAAACTCAGAAAATGTTATTTATGTACGGAGAGGTGATCCTGTTCCAACGTATTTAACTACTCCACCCCCTCCGCCTGAAATTGCAGATGCTGATCTAACCGCGAAGGTTAGATTTGTTGATGCATTTTTAGGTAGACAACCAACAACACAATTAAATCAATATCTCGCAGATCAAATATCTAGTATCGACCAAATTTATGAATTGGTTAAAGAATCAATATTTTCAGACCTGTTGAATCAAACGATTCTTAAACCTTATTTAGACTCTGTAGATATGTACTTAGGGTTAGAGAAAGATGAAGTCTATTTTGATTTTTCTAACTTAGAACAAATTTTTTCGCAGAAAATTATCTTATCACCTTTAACTGCTATTGAGGATTTGAAAGATTTATTAAAAATTAATGGAAATTTTTTAGATATTGCTGGTTGGGAGAACGGTTTTGTTTTGCTCCAACAGTGGAGAGATAATTTTTCAAATGATCCAGCGTTAAAGTTATTAATCGACCAAGTTTTTGCTGATGTAGATACTCATTCAACTAATGGAACGAATGGAAATGATTTTAATATAATTAGTAATTCAGGAAATACGATCTTCGATGCTCGAAGTGGAGATGATATTGTAATCATTGATACCGATATTGGCATAACTGTTAATGGTAGCAGTGGTAATGATATTATTGTTTCGGGAAAAAATAATGACTTTTTAAATGGTGGTGAAGGTAACAATACCTATATTCTATTTAAAGGTGCAGGTAAAGATTTTATTAATTATGAAAATCTCTCTACTGGTACTGATAAAATTGCATTTACTGATGTTACTTCTAATGAAGCTGTATTCTATCAACAGGGGCATAATTTAGTAATTAAATATGGAAATGATGAAGTAACACTTTTAGGGGCGTTGGACTCGACGTCAACAAAAAATATTTCTTTTAGATTCAAGGATCAAGTTCTTTCTTTAAGTACAATACTTGAAGCTCCTCTTTTAAACTTTAGTGGTTCTTCAGATGAATTATATATTAATGGTTGGAGAGGTGTAGATTTACTGACGGGTAATGATTTAGGAAACCAAATTTATGGTTTTGATGGTAATGATACATTAATTGGGAAAAAAGGTAGTGATAGACTGTATGGAGGCAGTGGCAACGATATATATCATTTTGAGTTAGGTGATGGTATTGATGAGATTCATGAATTTGACTATTCATTAGAAGAAAATAAAGTAGTTTTTCAAAATATATATACTTCAGATATTTCCAATATTACTTTCCAAGATAGTGATCTCATTATTCAATATGGCTTAACTGACACAATTGTATTAAAAAACTATATTCTGAACTCTCAAAATTCCATTTTGAAGATACAGTTTGCTGATCAAGCGATATGGAACAATAGTGACCTGATGTCTAGAGTTACCTTTGAAGGTAGTGATAACAGTGAGGTTATTGTTGGTACATTAAATAATCGACCAAATATTATTAATGCTTACGATGGAAATGATGAAGTTCGCGGAAATCTAGTCGCACAAAATTTAATTGATGGCGGCTTAGGGGATGATCGACTTCATGGTGGGAATGAAATAGATCATATACAAGGCGGGTTTGGCGATGATTTTGTATTTGGTTTAGCGGGTAATGATGAAATAAATGGTGGGGAAGGCGACGATACTTTATTTGGTGGTGCGGGTGATGACCTAATTATTGGTGGTAATGGTAGAGACTGGCTTCAAGGTGATGAGGGAGTCAATACATTGATCGGTGGATTAGGGGATGACTCTTATGATGTTAATGGAACCGACATAATCATTGAAAATGAAGATGAGGGTTATGATGCTATTTTCATCGAGAATAATTTTGATCTTGAGGGGACTAATCTTGAGGAAATTCATTTAAAAGGAAGTGGAGACTTTAATGCTATCGGTGATGCTAAAGAAAATGGGCTTTATGGAAATTCTGGAAATAACTATCTAGATGGTAAAGGTGGTGCCGATATCATGAGTGGTGGCGGTGGTGACGACTATTATGTTGTGAACCAGTACGACAAGCTCATAACAAATTCTGATGGAAGTACGACTTTAATTCGAGGTGATCAAGTTGTAGAAGGTATTTTAAACCCTGCTGGCTATGTTTTTGGTGATAGTGGTGGCATAGATACTATTGAGCAATGGGATGATAAAAGATTTTATTCACAAGATTCAAATGGAAACTGGTTCGATACAGGGAATTACCATAACCTACAATCTAATGTAGAAAATATAATATTAAAAGGCGATGCCAAAGTAGCTTTTGGTAACGAGTTAGATAATATTATTACAGGAAATGAGCAAGATAATTTTATTAACGGTCTTGCTGGAGATGATACTTATATCTACAAAAAAGGCGGAGGAACGGATACTTTTAGTTTTGAGGATGAGTTATCTGCTGTAAATATTTTGAAAATTGAGGGTCATGAGGCTAGTAGCTTATATGCTCAAAAATTCGGTGAAAGTGTTCTAATTGGATTTAGAAATAGTACTGATAAAATATGGTTGTCAAATTATAATTTAGCTGATTATCAAGATAGTGAAAATATTACATTTAGCAATAAATTTGATCAAATCGTATTTGATTCAGGGGAGATATGGACAACAAGTGAAATTGACTCACTTCTACTTCGAGCTGAGAATAACCAAGCACCTGTTATTCAACAGTATCCTTCAACTCTAAATGTAAAAATTGAAGAAGTTCTCCAATATACTTTTAGTAATATTATTACCGATCCAGATGCAGATGACCAACTCAGCTTTAAACTGACACTACAAACTCAAGATGCCAGTGGTGACTATCAAGATATTCCTGAATGGATCATCTTTGACCCACTGACTTTAACTATGACTGTCAGTCCACCTGAAGGAGTTGATGTTGGGCAATTAAATTTCTATTTGTGGGGTACTGACCTCTATGGGGTAGGTACAGGGGTCGGCGTGAATATCAATATTCAGCCATCTGCAAATACACCTATTCCTGGGGCAATTTATGACACATTGGGAAATGATTCATTGATTGGTGGTGATGAGGATAATATTTTCTTCTACACAGGTGGTAAAGATATTCTGCAAGAAGTTGGTGGTATAGACGTATTACGTTTTAGTAATGGGATTACCTTCAATCAGGTTGGATCTGGGCTAATGAAATCTGGGAATGATCTCATCTTAAAAGTAAATGGTAGTTCAGCTAATCAAATTACATTGAAAAACTACTTTCTTGCGGGTAACAATTTAGTTGAAACGATTGATTTCGAAACAGGTGGCCAACTGACAGCGGAACAAATTTTTGGTGCATTTGGTTTAACCATTCCAACAACTGGTGGTGGTACTCAACCAGCTAATCCTGTCGGGGATACTATTTATAGTTATACAGCTGGAGAATTGACGATCAATGAACAATCTGGCACTGACAAAGTCATCTTTAAAAATGGGATTACTTTTAGTCAAGTTGGAAATTATTTGAGTAAATCGGGTGATGATTTAGTTCTTAAGATCAATGGTAGTAATACTAATAAAGTCACAGTAAAGAACTTCTTTCTCGCAGGAAATTTTTTAGTTGAGAACTTTGAGTTTGAGACGGGTGGAGCGCTTACTGCACAGCAAATCTTTGATGCATTTGGTCTCACTCTTCCATCTACTGGTGGTTCTGGTAATCAAGGATCAAGTGAAGTTGTTGGAGATACGACTTATAATTACACTTCTGGTGCGTTAATTATTACTGAACAATCAGGCAATGATAAAGTCTTCTTTAAAAATGGTATTACTTTTAATCAGGTGGGAAGTTATTTGACTAAATCAGGCGATGACCTGATTTTGAAAGTGAACGGTAGTAACACTAATAAAGTCACAGTCAAAAATTTCTTCTTGGCTGGTAAATATCTGGTTGAGACATTCCAGTTTGAGACCGGAGGACAAATTACTGCTGAGCAGATTTTTGGGGCATTTGGCATCACCATGCCACAGCAAAGTATGCTAGTAAACACACTACCTGAAAATACGGATTTAGATGCCTTTAATACCTCCTATAATTATAGTTCTGGTGCCATGGTAATTGATGAAAAGCTGGGTACAGATCAGGTGGTTTTTGGCAATGGTATTACCTTTAGTCAGGTGGCTAACTATTTAACTAAATCGGGTGATGACCTGATCCTTAAGGTGAATGGTAGTAATAGTGACAAGATTACAGTAAAAGATTACTTCCTTGGTGGTGCGCATGAGATTGAATCTTTCAATTTCGAAACAGGCGGCAGTATTTCCTCACAGCAGATTTATCAGGTGTTTGATGTGGACCGTCCTGTTAATGCTGAGGATGAAGTCATCAGTATTGTAATGGGTGATTCGGGTAACAATGTTCTGAGCGGTGATGCAACTGTGAGTGAATTATTTGTTCTAAATGAGGGCAATGATATTCTTGAATTGTTGCTCAATGCTTCAGGTGAAACTCCTGTCGACTTTGTGGCTGATTTTGATATGACAGAAGATCAAATTGATTTGTCTCAAATATTAGATAATCATGCCAATAGCTCTAATCTTTCTGATTATATTGAGATTATTTATGATACTAATGCAAAAACTAATACATTGAGTGTTCGTAATCAGCCAACTGAACTTTCGAAAGACCTTCTAATTTTTACGAACCAGGCTGAGTCATTGTCTATAGCAGATTTAACAATGAATCAGTCAATTATCTATTGATATGTAAACTGTTGAAGGGTGGTTAGCTATCCTTCAACTTTTTAGTTTTCTGTACTAATCTTTAATTCAATTTAGGAAACATATCTGATCCACATCATTTCAGCTTATCTACTTTTACGCCTGCCATTGCAATTTACTCTGAGAGGTAAAAGAGTACCCCACAAAGTTATCGCACACCGATCTATTACGTGGATTTGGAATGAACTTAAAGGGTGTTATCAGTTCAGAAAAGCCGATTGGTGAGCAGCGTAAGGGAGTAGGTTTTTATCAGGAGGCGTTGGATCATATGGTACGGCAGGGTTATGGCAATGCCAGCTTTGAGGCGGGATAATGTCGAGACCTTACACCGAAGAATCGAGAACAGAGCAAAATTGGAAGGCCTCTAACTTCATCCAATACTCAGGATACTCAGAAAGCCAAAGGGTTAAAATTGGGTAAATTAAAGTTGCATGAAAATAAAAACAAAATAAAACAGTAGGTTGTTGATCAATTTCAACTGACGCCATCCCACCATATATCTAAAATCATATAAACTCTTATAACTTTATATGAATAACTAAGCCTTAAACTTCAATAGCTTAGGGCTTTTTAATGCCTAAATTACTATCACTAACATCATTTGAGAATAACGTACTATCAAGATATGATGTTACACAGGAGTGACACACGTGTAACAGGTGCTAAATGCTTTTAGATTCACAAGTAAAAATCTAAAAGCAAAAGAACAATAATATTCTCTTGATGATGAGGGCTTATCTATTGATTTCTACAGTAAGCTTCTTTATCAATACTATTAGTCTTATTATCATAATCACCTCTACACAAGTACTAAAGATCAAAAAGGTTTCAATGACTCTGTTTCATTCCGTTTATCTTGAATTAAACTTCTTCAATCTATCTTTGAACCCGTATGTTAATGGGGTGTTGTGATTTGTTTCGTATTGTTTTTGACTTTGTAGGTTCTGTTATACTCAGGTCGCAAATCTTTCCTCAAAAGGGGAAGTAATAAAAGTGCCTTAGCAATTTGATTACTCATTTTTTGGTCTGTAGTGATTAGTATCGTCTTTATCTGAGAGTTGTTAATAGCAAGCTTCGGCTTACAAAGTGCGGTGATGCGCTTTGGTTTATTATTATCCATCATTATTTTCTGTTTTGTGTTTGGCATTAGTCAATGCACTCAAACAGAATCAATTTAATCCTTTAGCAATGCGAGTGATCACGAAATTAACTCAGTTATCACATCATTACATCACTGAAAAATCAGAAACATTTAAATTGGGTAAATAACTTTTGTTTTTCATTTTCTATTCAGATATTTATTTTCATTGATTAAGCGATGGAAAGATGTAGATGAATATTTTCTTCTTCTCTAACTTCCTGAGGATTGTATGGCAACAGATAATCCAAGAGCAGTTGATGATGCTGCATTAGCAAATAAAGACCATTTAAATCGTGTGGTCTTTTATATTTCAGCGCTACTTATTTTAACATTTGCACTTGTTACGATTTTATTTAACGACTTTGCCAATCATTTATTGAATGTCGTGTTGGCTTGGGTTAGTGATAAATTCAGCTGGTACTATTTATTAGCGGCAACATTGTACTTAGTCTTTGTGATTTTTATCGCTTTCTCACGTTATGGCGATATCAAACTTGGTCCAAAGCATTCGAAACCTGAGTTTAGTCTATTAAGTTGGTCTGCGATGCTGTTCGCTGCTGGAATTGGGACCGACTTAATGTTCTTCTCGGTTGCAGAACCGTTATCACATTATATGAATCCACCCCTAGGTGAAGGACAGACTTATGAAGCTGCACGTCAGGGCATGGTTTGGACATTATTCCACTATGGCTTAACAGGGTGGGGGATGTACGCCTTGGTGGGGATGGCATTGGGATATTTTAGTTACCGCTATAATTTGCCATTAACGATTCGTTCTGCACTGTATCCAATCTTTGGTAAAAAAATTGATGGTCCTATTGGGCATACGGTTGATATTGCTGCTGTGATCGGAACGATCTTCGGTATTGCTACCACCTGTGGTATTGCAGTAGTTCAGATTAATTATGGTCTACATGTGCTGTTGGATATCCCAGAGAATCTCTGGATTCAGATTGCACTGATTTTAGTTGCTGTGATTGTGACTATTATTTCAGTCACCGCTGGTGTAAATAAAGGCATCAAGGTTTTGTCTGAAATTAATATCTATGCCGCAATTGGCTTGATGCTGTTCGTATTGTTCCTTGGGAATACCGAATTTCTGCTCAATGCACTGGTACAAAACTTTGGTGATTATATTAGTCGCTTCCCAAGTTTAGCTTTAGAAAGTTTTGCCTTTGATCGACCAAAAGACTGGATGAATAGCTGGACCTTGTTCTTCTGGGCATGGTGGGTAGCTTGGTCTCCATTTGTCGGCTTATTTCTGGCGAGGATTTCTCGCGGTCGTACGATTCGTGAATTCGTTTGTGGAACTTTGATCATTCCTCTGTTGTTCACTATCACATGGTTGTCTATTTTCGGTAATAGTGCCTTACATAGTGTGATCTTTGATGGTAATAGCACACTGGCACAAACCGTATTGACCAATCCTGCACATGGCTTTTATGACTTACTTGCTCAGTATCCAGGCTTTGCCTTTATTGCCAGTATTGCCACCATTACAGGTTTGCTTTTCTACGTGACTTCAGCAGATTCAGGCGCTTTGGTACTCGGGAACTTCACGACCAAATTTTCTAGTGTTGATCATGATGCCCCACGTTGGTTGCGTATCTTCTGGGCTACTGCAATCGGCTTACTGACGGTAGCCATGCTTATGGCGAACGGAATCACCGCCTTGCAAAGTGCAACAGTCATTATGGGATTACCCTTCAGTTTTGTCATGTTGTTAGTGATGGCAGGTTTGTATAAATCCTTGCGCTTGGAAGATTATCGTAAAGCGAGTCGTAGTCCAAATGCAGCACCTGTCGTAGGGAATGTTGATATTCTAAACTGGAAGCAACGTTTGTCTCGTGTCATGTTTCACCCTGGTAGTCGTGAAACACTGAGTATGCTCGATAGCGTGTGTAAACCTGCGGTTCAGACAGTTGCAGATGAGTTGGTTAAACGTGGCATGAGTATCGAAGTAACGCAAGGAGAAGTGGAAGATAGTGATACCTTGTATCATCTTGATTTAACCATCTACATTGAAGAAGAGTTTAATTTTATTTATCAGATCTGGCCTGTGCGTTATATCACACCGACCTTTAGTGAGCGTGGTAAACGCGGTATGCAATATTACTATCGTTTAGAAACTTTCTTGTACGAAGGTTCGCAGGACAATGACTTGGTCGGATACACCAAAGAGCAGGTGATTAATGATATTTTAGATAAGTACGAACGTCATATGACCTTTTTACATATCAATCGAATTAGCCCCGGAAATCGTCCTTTGTATCCTGACTCACAAGACTAGTGTTTTAATATAAAACTCCCTCTATTAGGTATGTTCTACTTAAGGGGGGAGTTCAGTAAGCGTCTAAGTTAAAATCCATTTTCAATACATGGGTTTTGGCGAAAGTCTAAAAATTGTTGTGAGAACTCAATGAATAGAGCTAAGCCAAGTGGATGAGGATAAGACTGCTGCAATAGACAGCGAAGTGGTTTTTTTATTTTTTGAGATTGGGTAAAATTACAGCAAATTTAGCACTTTATAAAATGGAAATTAGCATGTTGAACAAAATTTTACTGATTGCCTTAGCAGTATTGCCAGTATTTGTACAGGCACAAAGCTTCAAATACACAAACACCGAGTCTGGTTTTAAAAATTATCAGGGACAAGCTACTTTAACAGGAAAATTTTCACGTAATTTAGACCCTGAATATGTGGATTATATGGGGGATGATATTTGCTTTGAACCCAATAAAACCTCGGCTGCACTGATACCACGTCCAAAAGGTGATACACGAGATGTATGGTTTTGCTTTAGCAACTTTGATGCAGCAAAAAAGACTTTTAAGTTACCAGACAATATTAAAAAAGGTTATTGCCAATATGAAGGACAGGCAACGATTCAAATTAAAGACTATCATTTATTTATAGAGGAAACTGAAGGTTTTGATTCAACTCAATTAGTTTCAGCGACCAATATTACTCCTGCAAAAGCAATAAAATGTAAAGTGCAGAATTAAGACTGTTTGCATACTGTGATGAGATTTGATCGCCACAGGTAAATAGTGCTTAACTTGGTTAGCTATTCGCCAACAAAAAAGATCGCATTCATGCGATCTTTTTCTTTTAAAACGAATACTTAAGCTATCCATGCTTATTTATTCTTTTTGCTGATTTTTTTATATTCTTCATATGCCTCCTCAGCAAATTTGCGTAATGAAGCTCCGATCGCAGCGTATTGGAACTCATTTAAATTGGCAAGCGAGGCACGTGCAGAAGGGTGTTGAACACCAAAACCTGAACCCGGAAGCAGCACTACACCTGTTTCATCAGCAACTCGGAAAAGTAATTCTGTTGGATTCTTATTTTTCATCACCCAATCAGCAAACGCATCACCATATAGTTTTCTTGAGGTATTTTCTAAATTGACCAAGGTATAGTAATCAACAGCGTTTGGATCTTGTGGAACTTCAACGCCAAGCTGTCTATAAAGGGCAGCATCACGTTCTCTTACCACAGATTTCACTGCTTTTTTATAACTTTGACGAGAGTCCATCATATTGAATAATGCAAACAGGACCATTTGTACTTGTTGAGGTGTGGATAATCCAGCCGTATGGTTTAAAGCAACATTTCGACTATCGGCAACAAGGCGATCTATAAACTTAATACTAGATGGATCTGTGGTGAGGGATGAGTAGCGTTCTTCGAGTTCTTTCTTGTCTTTTTTAGAAAGCGCTGCAATTTTTTTATCTAAAATATTATGATTACTCAAGGCAATGACACCCAAACGCCAACCTGTCGCGCCAAAATATTTAGAGAAAGAATAAACCAGAATGGTATTGTCAGGACAAATCGCAAACAAAGATTTAAAATTATCAGCAAATGTTCCATAAACGTCATCAGTTAAGATAATTAGATCAGGGCGTTTTTTGACAATATCAGCCAAAATCGCTAAGCCTTCATCACTCATTTTAACCGAAGGTGGGTTACTTGGATTGACCAAGAAAAAGGCTTTGATTGATGGATCTTCTAATTTTCTTAACTCTGATTCAGGGTATTGCCAACCTAGATTTGGATCAGCCTCGATCAACACCTCTTCGAGTTGATAATCGTTAAGTTTGGGAATTTCAAGATAAGGGGTAAAGATAGGAGAACCTATGGCAATACGATCACCATGTGAAATAATCTTATTTTCTTTTAATGAGTTAAAGATATAAGCCATTGCAGCCGTCCCCCCTTCAACTGCAAATAAATCGAGTTCCTCTTTAGGCATACCTTGTACGCCCATTTCACGTAAAACGTATTCTTTGATAATTTTTTCACTGACTTTGAGCATTCGATCAGGAACTGGATAATTACAGCCGAGAATACCTTCGACCATTTCAAGTAAAAAAGCATCTGGATCGAGTCCTAATTGATCACGCACATAAGAAATCGCTTTCCCAAGAAAAACAACACCAGGTTTGTCGCGATTTTCTAAAACGAAATGGTCAAAGCGTGATTGCAATCCTTCTGCACGGGGAAATCCACCAAGCCCTTCTGGCATATAGGAAAAAGAAAATTCTGATTCAGTGGCTGAAAATAGACCCAATTGGAAAAAGGCACGACGTGGAATGGTTGCGAGAAAATTGGGATTGCCTCGTCCAGCATTGAGCATCATACGGTCAGTATGGCTTTGTGCCAAAGCAATCAATTCATCTTTAAGTTCAAATGGGCTGAGTTTTGCGTATTTTGAATAATCAACGTTCCCCATGGGAAGCCTCCTTCATTATATTGATATCAATGTGTTTGGGGTTTATAAATTTATTTATGCTAAACCAACAATCAGTGGGCCGAGCAGGGTCAAAAATACATTTGCGAGAGCATAGGTAATTGCAAATGGAACAGTTGGAATCGAATTTCCAGCTTTGTCTAGTACGCCACCAAAAGCAGGATTGGCACTTCGTGAGCCTGTTAATGCTCCTGCCATTACCGCGACATTGTCATAACGAAGGACATAACGGGCAAAGAGCATGGAAAGAATAAGTGGGACTAGGGTAACCACAACCCCAATCATAAAGAGCGATAAGCCACTTTCTTTAATGGTTTGAATAGCCTGTAGCCCTGATTGCAGTCCAACAGCAGCAACAAAACCAGCAAGACCGAGATCTTTAAGTAGTTGTGAAGCGGCTAAGGGCATGTTGCCATGCACTTGATTTCGGCTACGAAGCCAACCGAAGAGTAGACCTGAAAGCAGAGCACCACCACCTGCGCCAAGCGTTAAAGGTACATCCCCAATTCGGATAACAAATAAACCAATGACCAAACCAACGACTAAGCCAGCGCCGTGAAAAATCCAATCTGTTTTTAAACTCTCAGGTAAGGCTTTTCCTGCTTCTTTGACTAAACGATCAACATCACTTTTTGTTCCATAGACAGTCACGACATCACCTTGGTGAAGTACAGTATCATCACTCAACCTTTGAGCTTCACTGTTACGTTTAATCGCAAGGACATAAATGCCATGTTTTAAATAATCTGGCGTATTCGTCTTAATATCACCAAGTGTGCGGTTGGCATATTTTGAATTTCTCAAAATAACATCGGTCGTATCCATGATCATTTCCATACCTTGTGAGGACTGTAATTCAGATCCGATAGACGCAGCGATGGAAACAATACTTGCTCGTCGACCCACTACGAGCACAACATCATCTTTTTGTAAGCTGATGTCAGGGCTAACATCAATAAACTGATCTTTACGTTTTAAGCGTTCAATGGTCACACTTGGGGCAATGGTTTCAAGTTCTGCAATAGTTTGTCCCGCGGCTTGTTTGACTTTGTAGATTCGTCCAACAATTTCAGGCATTGCCAGTTCTTGACCTGGGGCAAGTTCAAAAGCACCTTTTAACTGTTCTGCTTGTGCCTTCAACGCATCATCATGTATTTCTCGACCCATGAATTTTGGTAGAAGATTTACACAGACAATAATGGCACCCAATGAGCCAAAAATATAAGTTACAGCATATCCAATCGCAACATTGGCTTGGAGCTTTTGGATTTCTGCAAGTGGTAAATCTAAACGAGAAATTGCATCTCCTGCTGTACCGATGATTGCCGATTGAGTCATTCCACCTGCAGCAAGCCCAGCAGCTAAACCTTTGTCCAAATTAAAGATTTTTGCCATTGCTAAAACAGTGATCAGACCACATACTGCCATAAAGATCGCCAACAGAATTTCTTTAATCGATTGTGGACCAAGTGATTTAAAAAACTGTGGACCACTTTCGAAGCCAACCGCATAAATAAATAGAGCAAAAAGAATGGCTTTTACGCCATTGTCGATGGGAACACCAATCAAGCTCAGAATTACTGCGACAAGTAATGATCCTGCAACCCCCCCAAATTGAAACTTACCGAATTGAAATTGACCGATCCAAAAACCTATTGCTAAAGATAAGAATAATAGGATTTCTGGACTATGTTTTAACTCGCCTTGTAGCCATTCAATCATTTTACGGCCCACCTTTATTATTTAATCTATATTTGATAATGAAATAAGATATTTAAATTTTTGCCTTCAATGAAAATACTATTTAGTTAAAGCGCTGTAAATTTTTAGGTTTATATTTAAATTATTTCATCATTATTTTTTGTTGAACTTAAATATACAGCGAATATGAAATTATTCTTAAGGGATTGCATTCTTATGATTGATTAAAGTTTTAATTGTCTAACAATTTATTATTTGGATGTTATCTTTAATAAGTGGATTTAAATAATTAAATTATATTAAAGAAATTATTATAATAATTTAATAGTTTTTTTGTTGCTTTTAAAGTAGTTCTATTATTTTTTACTTTTATTAAGTATATGAAAATTTAAACAATTTATTTATCTTTTGCTTTTTTGTCTTAATGCTGTTGCTAATGTGTATCCGTAGGTAAATTATAGCCAATATATGAATATTTCAATTTTTTTTATTTAGTAGTAATGCGTGTGACTTATTTTAATTGTGGAATTATAAATTGTAGTCATTATATGAATAATTTGTGAGTTAAATAAGGTAAAAATAATAATCTGTGATTTTATTTTTATTTTTGTGGAATCGTATATTTTAAAAAGTGAATGGTAAGTGGTTTGAATTTTGATAAGTATACTGATCTGAATAAAATGATGGATATATCGTTCTAATTAATAATCTTGGGGTGAAGTGAATTCACAATAGTCTGATTTATTTAATAAAAATTAATTAATTTTAAATTATAGAGATAAGCAACTTAAGCAATGACAGAGTGGTAGTAGAGGTCTAAATACCACCCTATATTGAATAAAAATGACAGCCCTATACTATGAGGAAAAACTAGCTTTTAGGATGTGCTTTTGGATTGCCATTGTGGGTAAATCGAGAGAATATAGCGCTGAAACTGTTGTGTTACTTTAGGATTATTTGAGCGTTTTAAATAGTCAAAAACGGCATTTAAATAAACTTCACTCGGTTGTAATTCAAAGCCTAAATTTTGACTGAGTTGAGTGTAATGCTGTTTGACCAGATCTGGATTTTCAGGAATTGATTTAATATTGATCTGCATGCCTTCAAAAATATAACGCAAACCGTCAAGGTTACCTTTCAATGGTACAGTGCCGTGATCCTCACCTTCATATTGGATATATTTATAGTTCAAATGTGCAAAGGGTTGTTGAGTTAAATATTGATTGAATTTTTGAATACCATTGTAATGGCTGTCCAAACTGGCGGTATTTTCACTGCTACCGACTTGTGTTAAGAATAGTTTTTTATGCTGAAAATCTTTGTACTTTACTTCCTTAAAACGCTTGAGCATGATTTCATCATCCCACCAAATACTGGGATCATGCACAATATAAGCTTGAATATTTTTGTGACCGTTAAGCATATGATTCAGTGCAGTGATTCCTCCAAAAGAATGACCAATCAATACATTTAAGCCGTTAGTACGATATTTTTTTTCTACGTCAGGCATAAGCTCAGTTTCTAAAAAATTAAAGAAAGCAAGATTTCCGCCAGTTTTACCTTCGATCAGCCGTCCTTCTTTAATTTGAGGCTTTTGCGGTGTAGGTGTTAAGTCACGTGCTCGATCTGTATTGACTATACCGATAACCACCATTTCAGGTATTGAGGGATAAGGAGACTTAGATAATTTTTCAATAATCCCTGTCACATAATGAAAGTTACTTTCACTGTCTAAAAGATATACAACAGGGTATTTTTGATTGGGATATTGATTATAGCTGGCTGGTAGATAGACCTGAATTGCTCTTTTTTCATTTAATACAGTGGACACGAAGTTGTGTGTTTCTCCAATTTTGATGCTGCTATCCGCAAAACTGGGTATTGAGATTTGCATAGACAATACGCCCAAAGCCAAGTAGAGAAAAGTTTTCTTGATCATAGAAAGATCCATTCTATATTTGTGATGTCATCACACCAATTTAAAAAGTAAACACTTGCTCAATCAGCAGCAGGTATTATATGTAAATCAATACTTAGAGTATTGACCATGATGGGACTGGACCCATGCATGGTGCTTTAATGACGTTTTAAATCAAATTCATTTTTAAAATTTATATTGAATTGATGCGGTATAACGTCGTGGATCGCCATAAGTATTTGCCCACGTATTTAGACGGTATTTTTCATCAGTTAAATTACTGACATTTAGTCCAAGATTAAGATCTTTGTTGATTGCATAACGAGCCATTACATCAACTAAGCCAAAGGATTTTTGACGAAAAGCTTCATAATTTAGACCTGTTTTACTTTTATCATAAAATTCATTTTGCCAATTTACACCTGCACCAACGGTTAATTTATTTTCCATCACGGGTAAGTTGTAGGTGGTGAATAATTTAAATTGTTGTGTAGGGCGATCGGTATTGATACGTTGACCATTTTTATCTTTCGTTTCAGCTTGGGTATAGCCTGCTTGAATATTCCATTCAGGTAAAATTTGCCCTGAAATTTCAAGTTCAAAACCTTGCGTTTTTGCACCTTTGACGCCGTGATAATAAGTTGATCCCGCTGTTGTCCATCCATTGATGACAGCTTGATCTGTATCACTGTATTTTCCAGCAGATTCAGCAACATTATCCATTTTTGCTTGAAAATAAGCGGCACTCATATTTAATCGGTCATCATAAAAACTTGCTTTAAACCCGCCTTCATAATTGTCACCTTGCTGTGGGTTTAACATATTGTATGCATAATCACGGTTGGTTTGCGGTAAGAAAATATTGGTATAACTCGCATAAGCAGTAAGATATGAGGAGATATCAAAAGTAATCCCTGCATAAGGTGTAAATTGATTGGATTCTTTAATTTTAGAATCTGAAACTGTATTTCTAACTGTATTTGTAGAATGGGTTTTTAAATCATAATTGGACAAACGCCCACCCACAATAATATGTAAGGAATCAATCGGATTAAGTCGAGTTGCAAGATAGTAGCCACTTTGCTGATAGTCTTTATTACTTACACCAGTCGCAATGCGAGCTTCTGGCGGGAGAGCAATTTGCCCATTCCATGTGTTTAAGTTAATCGTATCTTTACTACTATATCCCGCATAAGCATTGTTATTACTCTTTAGATTTTGATAACTTGCACCAAGCATCAATTCATGTTCACGTCCCAAAAGAGAGTAGCCGCCAGTGACTGAAAGATCTAAGCTATGTTCTTCTGGGCTGAAATCATTTTGCGATGCTGCAAGTGATGCAGTCATTTTGGTGTAGTCGACTTGGGCAACACCAATGACACCATATAAAGCATTAATGTCTTGTTTGGTATAATTATAATTGGCTTGAATTTTCCAACGATTGTTGAATTCATGTTTTAACTCAGTAAATAAATTGAGTGTATCCACATTGCTATAAGCCCAACGTGCATTGGGGTTGAATTCACGATTGAACGGCATCAATGTGCCATCATCACCAAATACAGTAATCCCGTGTACACCTTGTCCATTGAGACGAGAGCGACTGAGTAGAGAACCAACACTGAACTGCGTTTTTTCGCTGAGATCTGCATCAACTACCGCATAAAGTGTGGCATCACGTTGATCTCCCCAATCACGCCATGAATCGCTTTGACCATAAGCTGCGACGACTCGCCCACGGACCACTCCTGATGATGTTAAGGCACTTTGCGCATCAAACGTTGAGCGAATTGCTTGATCTGATCCTACATTGAGTTGAATCTGACCTGTTGGTGTAGTACTGGTTGCATGTTTACGATTGAGATTAATACTGGCACTTGGATAACCTGCACCATTGGTGAGTCCAGCAGCACCTTTGAGTACAGTAATATTTTCATAAATAATGGGATTTAAATTGCTGAGAGATGAACCATTTTTACCACTGGTTGCAGGAGAGGTCATTACACCATCTACCTGATAGTTCAAGATTTGATTTCCCCGCGCATAATAGAATGTGTATTCTCCACCATTTCCAACTGCACCTTGTGCACCATAGCGTTGTACATAAATACCAGGTGTTTGTGATAAAACTTCTTCAACGGTATTTAAATTTTGATCTTCGATATGTTGGCTGGTCATAACCGTTACGGATTGTGGAGTTTCCTTCAAGGTCAGATCAAGCTTCGTTGCTGCGCGAGATTTTCTTTCAGTATATCCCGTGGTTTTTTCTGTATCGGCTTTTACTTCGATTGTTGGCAATTGAGTTGAGAAGTCTTCTGCGATTGCGGTACAACTGATCAAGGTGAGAGAGCTGAAAAGAACATGACGTACAGATAAGCTTAGTGTTGAAAGTTTCATTGGAATAAATTTTTTATAAAGATGCTAGTGATAATTATTATCATTTAAAATAAGGGTAAAAATCAATAAAGATTTATGTTCTTTTTAAATTTTTAATTTATTTAATTGAGGTAAGTCATTGAGCCTCAATATTTTTAAAATAAGATCGAACAGTTAATAGTGCTTATTATTAATATATTCTTCCATTAAATGGAGAATTGCTTAATCGGGCGAAGCTTAGTGAATATGAAGCAATCTCATCCAATTGAGAAGGAATGATGATACAGATTTGGCTAAAATATAAGTATGATTTTAAATCATAGATCTTAATTCATAAGCTGTATTTCTCAGTAAAGGCAAAATTTGCTGAAGCAGTTGTTCATCAGTCATTCGATGAGTTTGTGCAATACAGTTTAACGCTGCGACGGCATCACCTTGACCATTTAAAACAGAAACGGCAATCGCAATAACACCGAATTCATGCTCTTCTTTTGATAAACAATAATCTTGTTTTTGTACTTGATTCAATATTTGATAAAACTGAGTTTCATCTTGGATGGTATAAGCAGTAAGTCTTTTTAAACCATATTTGTTCAGCCATTGTTTTTGCTCTTCTGGACGCAGTGCTGCCAGTAAAACCTTACCTGTTGAAGTTGCATGAGCAGGTAAGCGATTACCCAAATGCATGCCGTACGGACTTACGCGTAGATTATCTTGTTGGGGTAAATAACTTCGTGCAATTGGCACAACTTCATGTTCATCTAAAACCACCAATGAAAAAGTCAAACCTGTTTGTGCACTCAATAAATTTAAAATCGGTTGTACAACTTTAGGCAGATGAGCAGAACTCAGATAAGAGCTCGATAAGCGTAATACTTTGTGTGTTAACCAGAAATAATGATCATCACTTTCTAAATAACCTAAATATTTTAAAGTTCTTAAATATCTTCGAGCTGCTGTGCGGCTTAATCCAGTACGTTCAGCAACTTGAGTCGAATTGAGTTTTTGACGATCAATACCAAAAGCTTCAAGTAAACTCAGTCCTTTGGCAAGTCCAGCGATGTAGTCGTCTTGCTTAATGGTTTCACCTGAAATTTTATTTTCGATTAAATCGTATCTCATCGTTCATCCTTACTCGATTCTATTTAACCGATATACGGTCATTGTTACCACTATACGGTGATTATCCAGTTTTCACCATATCAAAAGTACAGCAAAGAAATTAATTTAAGTGTCAGGATATGGAGAAAATATTATGGAAAATTTAACCACACAAGTTGCGATTATTGGCTCAGGACCAGCAGGGTTATTGCTTGGACAACTGTTGTTTAAAGCAGGTATCTCCCATGTGATTATTGAACAACGTAGTGCTGAATATGTAGCTGCACGCATTCGAGCAGGCATACTTGAACAGGTCTCTGTAGATTTATTAGCCCAAGCGGGTGTGGACAAGAACTTAAAAAAGCTTGGACTGCCACATGATGGTATTGAAATTTTAACCAACGGCTTAAAGCATCGTGTCGATTTAGCTAAATTAACTCAGGGGAAGCAAGTTACGGTTTACGGACAAACGGAAGTCACAAAAGATTTAATGCATGCTCGTGAAGCGGCAGGTTTACCTACTTACTATGAAGCTGAGCATGTACAAATTCATGATTTTGAGCAAAACCCGTATGTTAGCTTTCAGCATAATGGTCAATCGTACCAGCTTAAATGTGATTTTATTGCAGGCTGTGATGGCTATCATGGGGTTTGTCGTGCAAGTGTGCCTCAAGATAGAATCAAAACTTTTGAAAAGATTTACCCATTCGGTTGGTTAGGTGTACTTGCAGATGTACCCCCTGTATCAAATGAGTTGATCTATGTGCAGTCAGAACGGGGCTTTGCTTTATGTAGTATGCGCTCTCAAACACGGAGTCGATATTATTTGCAAGTCCCTGTGACAGATCATGTTGATGAATGGTCGGATGAAAGATTTTGGAATGAATTAAAAAATCGTTTGGATGAAGAAAGCCGTGAAAAAATAGTAACAGGGACTTCCCTTGAAAAAAGTATTGCACCTTTATGTAGTTTTGTGACAGAGCCAATGCGATTTGGAAAATTATTTTTGGCAGGTGATGCCGCGCATATAGTACCTCCTACAGGTGCAAAAGGTTTAAATTTAGCAGCCTCTGATATTGCTTATTTATCACATGCTTTGATTGATTTTTATCACAATGACTCGGAGAAAGGGATTGAAGCGTATTCTGAAAAATGCTTGAAGCGAGTATGGAAAGCGGAACGTTTTTCATGGTGGATGACGCATTTACTGCATCGTTTTGAAACAGAAAGCGAGTTTGATCATAAAATTAAACAGGCTGAACTAAGTTATATTTTAGAATCAAATGCTGGATTAACCACATTGGCAGAAAACTATGTCGGTTTACCTTATGAAATTAAAAGTTTTAATGATATGCAGGGTAGTCGTTCAGACTTGGTTAGTCATTAATTTTTAAAAAATAGAAAGTTACCTATTTTGATCAAGGTTTTAAATCTTAATTAAATATAGGTGGCTTTTTTTGTTGCTAATCAAATTAAATGCAAAATAAAAAGCTTGATCTTCATGTTTATGATTAAGCTAAATTTAAAATGCTATAGCTTTATTTAAAGTTTTTTTTAAACGTATTTTAAGCAATTTTTTGATAAACAATAAAAAGATATAGTTAAGAAAAGGATACTAAGATTAGGAAAAAGTAGTGTGATTGTTCATAAATAATTCGATAAAAAATACTGGAATTTTTGAGACTTAAAAAAAAGGGGCTGGATGTTACAAATTATTTTATAAAAATAAATACTTAAGTATGAGAAAATACCAAGAATTGGGTATTTTTTTATCAATTGGAAAATAATAATTTATTTACTCCATAACTCAAAGAGTAATTAAAATGACTAATTTAAATATTTTAAGTATTGATCAAAATGAAGAGTATATTGTGGTTTCCCTTAAAAATAATCAGGGTAAAAACTATGAGGTTGGCTATCCAAAATCTGCAGGATATAGCTTGGAACTAGTGACAGACACATTGAATAAAAAGCAAATGGATAAAGTTGAAGGAAGCCGTTGTGAGTTGAAATGGGAAGTCAATGTAAAACCAAGTTATACATCGGATTGCGCTAAAGCATTAGGTATTTCAGAAGGAAATGTAATAGGCGGTATCAGTAAGATATATCAAAGCCGTGTACAATTTCATAATACAAAAGGTTGGGGTTTACATTTTATGATTTAAGTGGTGATGACTATAGTTGTTCAACCCTTTTTAATGGATGGCACTATATTGATTATAATTCGAGTGAGCCTACAATCATCGCTGTTGACTAATAGAATTATTCGCCCATTGTTTTGATAAAAAAGCACACGCGTTGCTTTTTTATCAAAGAACTGCATCAATTTAGAGGGTATCAATAGTTAAGATTGAGTTTAATATTAAGTAGGTTTTATGCCTGTAATGTAACTTGGCAAACCAAAGCTTTACTTTCAAACCAAATAGATTCAAATCAAAAATTTGTTTTCCTTTTATGGGTGAACTTGTTAGCATCAAAGGGTATTTTTGAAAGCGTGCAGCAGTGAATGTCTTCAGGTCAACAAGTCTTAATTAAACTTAGAAAAATGATTATTGATGGTGAGCTTGAGGGCGGTACCAGAGTTGCAGAGATTCCAACGGCTGAGTTATTAGGGGTATCTAGACAGCCAGTGCGTATGGCATTTCGTTTGCTTGAGCAAGAAGGTTTACTGATTAAAAATCCAACTCGGGGATATACGGTTCGAGAAATTTCAGAAAAACTGATCAATGATGCACTTGAAGTGCGTGGTATCCTTGAGGGACTGGCAGCTAAAACCATTGCAGAACAAGGTTTGACGGAAGAACAGAAAAAAACACTACAAAATTGCATTGTCGAAACTGAAAAACTTTTTGATGGAAAAACTGAGTTTGGTGATCATGAACTGGAACGTTACCATCATTTTAATGTGATTTTTCACGATACCATTATTCAAGGCGCGCAAAATGTTGCGTTGATCCAAGCCTTAGCCAAAAACAATCAATTGCCCATGGCCTCTGCCCAAGCCATTACCTATGACCAAACTCAAGCACTTTCAGAATATCGTCGCTTACATTATGCCCATTTACAGCACTGTTCAATTTACGATGCTTTAATGCATAGACAGGCTGGGCGTGCTGAAACATTGATGCGGGAACATAGTAGTGTTGTGGTTTTTGGTGAGACCTTAAGAAACGTGTTGACACAATAAAACCGAAATGAAATATCAACAGACCCTAAGCAACTCCTTTTAATCGAATGAAAGGCGCTGTTTTTCATTACAACTCAATCACCAAATTTGTAGATTTTGCTCGGGAACAGCATGGGGTGAACTGGTTATTTAATGCATGTTCTTCGTCAGTCATAAATACATCGCGGTGATCTGGAACTCCTGCAAGCACACGTGTGATACAGGTTCCACAGATACCTTGCTCACAAGAAATAGGGACATCAAAACCGTTTTCAATTAAGGCTTGGGTGGCAGTTTGATGAGGCTGCACTTCGATTCGACGGTCACTGCCTTTGATTTCAATGGTAAACGCTGTATTGTTAGAATTCTCTGACTTTTGTGCGACAAAGTGTTCTTGATGTAGCTGCTCTGTCTGCCAACCCATGTGTTGAGCTGACTCCATCACAAATGCCATAAAACCTGCTGGCCCACAAACATATAAATGTCTATCAGATGCATTCTGCTCCAAGACTGAAGACATATCACATTGCGTTTCTGGTTGATCTTGAATATGAAAATAAATTTGACCTGCGAAGTGTTCGGTTAAATTTCCATAGAAGGCAATCATTTCATGACTACGTACAAAATAATGTAGTTCAAATGGGATCCGCTGGGATTTAAGTCGATATGCCATTGAAAGAATCGGGGTAATACCAATGCCGCCTGCAAATAAGATTGCCTTTTGGGTATGAGGATGAATTTCAAATAAGTTACGTGGTGCGCCAATACGTAACAGATCACCTTCACGGTACTCGGTATGCATGCAACGAGAACCACCTCTAGAATGTTCATCATGTAAAACACCAATCACATAACGATGCTTTTCACGACAACAATTTGAAAGTGAGTATTGGCGCGTTAAACCATTTTTGAGATGTACATCAATATGCGCGCCTGCCTCAAAGCTTGGAAGGACAGAACCATTGCTTGAAATCAATTCAAAGGCTCGAATTGATGGAGTAAGTTGATGAATTTTATTAATAACAACGTCCATGTTTATTCTCCTTTAAATCACCCGAATATTTGGAAATTTATGTTTTGTTGTTTCAGGCGTGAGAGTACTTTCTTGTGCCAGTAATCGGTCAATCACTTTACGTGACTGTACGCCACCAGCATCAATATTCAGCATCAGTAACTGGCGATGGGGATTTCGCAAAATATTTTGTTGCTGCTGTTCCAACATTTCTAAATCTTCGGTAAAGATTTTGCCTTGACCTTCGCGGATGAGATCAGTGAGGGTCGGGTTATCTTGTTGGAAATTACGTGCCATTCCCCAAAAATACCAATGCGAGGTTTCTGTTTCAGGGCTAATAAAATCAACCACAATCGATGACACTTTTTTATCTTTAGGGGCATGATATCCGCCATGTCCAGCATGAGCGACACCCACTTCAATGTGTACGTTACTTGGTGCAACGAAGTGGCAGCGTTGCCAACGATCTACGGCAACATCATCTGCTAAGTTATTACAACGAAGTGCCATTTGCCAAAATGGGGGAGCGATGACATTTTCGATATAACGCTCAGTAATGACATGATCACCATCGACCTTGGTGATAGGAAGGGCTTCATCAATTTCTTTTTGCCCGATACTGCTCGAATGAACATAGGTTTCATGGGTCAGATCCATAAGGTTGTCGACCATCAGACGATAATCACAATGTATATGGAATAGACCACCGCCATAGCTCCACTCAGGATGATCTGCCCATTCTAGTGTTGGAAGTTTGGACTCATCAGCCAAAGCTTGATCACCAGGCCAAACCCAAATAAATCCAAACTTTTCTATGGCTGCATAGGCTTTATTGCAGGGGAAACCGTTTACACGTTGAGCTGGCATAGAAATGGTTTTTCCCTCGCATCCCATGACTAAACCATGATAACCACAAACTAAATTGCCATCTTCTACATAGCCTAATGATAATGGGGCGCCACGATGTGGACAAAAATCTTCAACAGCAGCGACTTTATTTTCTTTGCCGCGATAGAAAACAATTTTTTCACCACAGATGGTGCGACCAAGCGGCTTGTCTTGAATATCTTCAGGATAGCAAGCAACATACCATGCATTTTTTATAAACATTTGTGATGACTCCTTATCACTTATTGGATCCAATTTATATCAACACAAGTAAACGGTCAATCGATAAAATGATAATTTTTGATCATTGAAGTATTTGATTTGGGCTTATTTATTTTGTATTTATCTGTATTTTACTGTTTTTATTTAAAAAAATATCTCTACGGTATTTATGTGGTTATTTGTGCTTTTATTTATATTTTGGATCCAATTTTTATTTTTGTTGAATGCTCATCGTATTGCGGAAACTGAAATATTTAAAAATGTCGCGGTGAGCTTTTTTAATATTCTCAATAAGGTCACTGACTTAAAAGAGGTTAAATGAACTTAATGGATCCATTTTTATGTAATCTTCAAATGTGAAAATTAGTTTCTAGTTCTTCTAATTTAAAAGTTATTATTTAAATCATGTATTTTAATGTTTTAATATTTTTTTGGAAAATATTTTTTAATAATACTATTGATTTTTTGGATCCAATTAGTCAGGATGAAATAGAGCAGGACGCTCCAAAAAAAATTCTTGTTCAAAAACGAGTTTTAAAAATTAAATTATTCCTCTAGGTAATTATGGATACGGATATGCATAACCACCCAACAACGCAACTCGGTAATGTCGTGCGTATATCCTATCCAGATTGGGAGATACACAAATGGAAAGAGATGTACTTCGTGAGATAAGTCAAAATAAAATGAGCCGCTACCAATGGTTCGTGATTTTGATTTGTGTTTGCCTCAATATTATTGATGGTTTTGATGTCATGGTTATGGCATTTACCGCGCCTTCAGTTTCAGTTGATTGGTCGCTTTCTGGTGCTCAAATCGGTTTGTTATTAAGTGCTGGTCTATTTGGTATGGCTGCTGGTTCGATTTTTCTGGCACCACTTGCCGATAAAATTGGTCGCCGTTTACTGATCTTAATTTGTTTGGTGATCGCTGGGATTAGTATGCTGGTATGCGCTTTTGTCAATAGTCATAGCATGTTAGCCATCCTTCGTTTTGTCACAGGGATTGGGGTTGGCGGTATTCTTGCCAGTAGCAATGTTTTGGCCAGTGAATATGCCAATACGCGCTGGAGAAGTTTTGCGGTAAGTTTAATGTCTACAGGGTATGGGATTGGTGCCACACTTGGTGGGATATTGTCACTGGCACTGATTGAACATTTAGGCTGGCGCTCGATTTTCCTTGCAGGTGGGATCACAACCATTGCAATGCTGTTGGTGAGTATATGGTTATTGCCTGAGTCCTTAGATTATTTGTTGGCAAAAAGACCACAACAAGCGTTAGGGCGAATGAACTCAGTATTACAGCGTATGGGCTTAACTCATCTAGATGCCTTACCTGATTATGCAAAAAGTGATGCAAAGGGTGGCGGAGATTTTGCCAAATTATTTGGTGGGCAACAGGGCTTTCAAACATTGTGTCTATGGGGTGCTTTCTTTCTCGTAATGTTTGGCTTTTATTTTGTGATGAGTTGGACACCGAAAATTTTAATTTCAATGGGAATGTCGCCTGAACAAGGGGTTACCACAGGTATTTTAATTAGTATTGGTGGGATCTTTGGTGCAGCAATTATTGGTTTGCTGGCATCCCGTATCAAAATTTTCTATGCCTTAAGTCTATTTCTAGGACTAACTGCCGCATGTGTGTTTTTATTCGTGGCTGTCTCGGCCCAAGTGAGCGTGGCATTGATTGTTGGTCTATTACTTGGAACGCTGATTAATGGCTGTATTGCTGGTTTATATTCTATTTCACCTACAATTTACGATGCCGATATTCGTAGTCGTGGCGTAGGCTATGCTATTGGTTTTGGACGTATTGGTGCCATTTTATCACCAACAATTGCAGGCGTTTTTTTAGATAAAGGTTTAGCGCCAGCCACACTTTATGCATATTACGGAGTGGTATTTATTTTGGCAATTGTGCTTATTTTAATGTTGGGTAATGCATTTTATCGACATAAAAATGAAGCAGCCTATACGCTTAAAACAACAACTTAATCCTCTAAAAATTAAATAGTTGAGATAAAAAATGAAAAAAACATCCTTGTGGGTGTGGGTATACTTTTGCCCATTATTTAGTGCTCTGGCGCATGCCGATTTAGTGACAGACAGTAGTGCAGAGCTAACGCTTAGAAATTTTTACTTTGACCGAGACTATAAGCAAGATCCATATCCTTATACTGCTGCGCGTGATTGGGCGCAAGGTATTATCTTTAATGGTCAATCGGGCTATACCGATGGAACAGTTGGTTTTGGTGTTGATATATTGGCAATGGCTGGATTTAACTTAATTGGAGATCGAGCCAATGACTATGCACGGAGTAACTTATTACCTGTAAATGCAGATAATTCACGAGATGATTATTATGGGAAAATAGGGCTGACTGCCAAAGCAAAATTTAAGAGAAATGAGCTCTTTGTGGGGGATTTGGTTCCACGATTACCCACGATTTTTTCTTCACCTGCGCGTTTGTTCCCTCAAACTTATCGAGGTGCTCGGTTTGTTTCCAATGAAATTCCAAAGTTACAATTGGAAGGTTTTTATGTAGACCAAGTGCGACAACGTGATTCGATTCATTATAGTGATGTCGGTACGGACAATATCAATCGTCGTTTTGCTCAATCAGCAACAACAGATTACTTCTATAGTTTTGGTGGTGCCTATCAACTCAATGATGCGTATCGAATACGTGCTTATCAGGCTGAATTACATGATATTTACCAACAGCAATTCTTGGGTTTTAATGGTAAACAGCCTTTAAATGAACAGTTAACTTTTTTAAGCGATGTGCGATTTTTCAATAGTCAGGAGACAGGTAGACAAAAAATTGGTGATGTAGATAACCAGCATTTAAGTGGATTATTTGGCTTAAATTATCAGAACCATACTCTGTCTTTGGGTTATATGCAGGCCTTTGGCTCAACAGGGTTACCATTTTTATCGGGAACTGAAAGTCCTGTGGTGCTTGATTTTATGAGTTCAGATTATTCTAACAAGGACGAGAAAGTTTATTCACTGCGTTATGAATATGATTTTAAAAATACAAAATTAGCTGATATTTCTCTCAATGGACTGCGTTTTATGACCCGCTATGCCAAAGGGCAAGATATTGATTTACTTAGTTATGGCGATAAACGTTTTAAAGAAGAATCGATGGAGCTTGATTTAGCTTATAAAATCCCAGAAGGGAAGTTAAAAGGCTTAGGCATGCGAGCACGTTTTTCTCATTACCGAAATGATATGCCAACCAATATGGTCTTTCACTCAGCCAATGAAACTCGTTTAAACATAGATTATAGCTTTAAGTTTTAACGGAATCTGTATTACAAACGGTTCTTTGATTCAAAGAACCGTTTTATGTTTCATTACTATTCTGCTCAATCCAATGTACCAAGTCATAAATCTTTTCAGCGACCTCAACACCTTTAGTTTCAGATAAAGAGTATTCAACATGCGGTGGAATGACAGGAAATTCTTTACGCACAACGAAACCATCATTTTCTAAATCACGTAAAGTTTGGGTCAGCATTTTTTCACTGATGCCATCAATTCTACGTCTCAATTCACTGAAACGATGCGTGCCTCTTCTTAAACAAAACATTACCAGTACGCCCCAGCGATTGGTTAAATGCATTAGTTGCATTCGAGACGGGCAATTTTTTGATAAAACATTTGCAGCTAAACAGGACGTGTCAGTTTTCATAGATTTTCCAAGATCAAGTCACTTACTTTTTTGTAAGTACTTACAAAAAGTAATTGTCTTCTTTACTATAACAAATATCAGCTGAAATGTGTTTTGCATATTTCGAAAGTCTATCTATTTCTAAGAGGAAGTTTATGGCGTCTCCGATTCTGCACTGGATTATTGATCCGATTTGTGGCTGGAGTTATGGTGCATTGCCTTTGATAAATGCAATTGAGGAAGGTTTTCCTAATCTTCAATGCTTACATCTTGGTGGTTTATATAGTGAAGATCATCAACCGCAAATGACGGCTGCAATGCGCGCACAAATTATTCATTATGATGAGCAAATCCATCAACTCACTGGCGTAAAATTTGGTGACGATTATAAAAATGGCTTGCTCAAAGACAGCAGCTTGAAGATGAACTCAATTCCTGCAACACATGCATTTTTAAGTATCAAGCAGGCGCTGGGTTATGATTCGATGATGGCGTTATTAAATTTAATACAACAAGCTTACTATCAGAAAGGCTTAAATGTCACACAATATAGTGTGCTTGCTCAGCTCGTTGCTGAACTTGGTATTCGCCCTGACCAGTGGTCAAAATACTTAGATGCTGTGGATCAAAATCAGCTAGATCAACACATAGATCAAACACGTCAACTGTTATCACGTGTACGAGGACAAGGTTTTCCTACAGTGGTTTTTGAAAACCAACATGCGGAGATTGGTCAGCTTCCTATTCATGGTTTTTATAATAAACCACAGGATTTGGTACGTTTTGTAGAGCAACAATTACTTAAAACTTCATTTAATTCTAAAGAGAGATAAGGCAATGAAATTATTTTTAAAATCTATTCTAGTCAGTTCAGTTGCTTTGAGCGCCTCAGCATTTGGGACAGAACTTACCTATAAAGTGTATAACCCTCAAACTCAGGGTATTTTTCCTGTGACTTCGACTCTAATCTCGGGGGAAAAGGATGCAATATTGGTTGATGCACAATTTAGCACGCATGATGCTAAAAACTTGGTCAAGTTGATTCAAGACAGTGGTAAAAATCTTCAATATATTGTGATTACCGCAGGTGATCCAGATTATTACTTTGGTTTAGAACCTTTGGTTCAAGCTTTTCCAAATGCTAAAGTGATCGCTACGCCAGAAGTTGTTAAGCATATTGAAGTCACAAAAGTTGGTAAATTCGCCTATTGGGGACCGATTTTAAAAGATGCTGCACCCACTCAAGTGATTGTTCCGAATGCCACTGAAGCAAAATCAATTGAATTAGAAGGTGAAAAAATTGAAATTAAATCACCTGGCAAATATGCATCTTATCTTTGGGTACCACATAACCGTACCATTCTTGGTGGGGTAGGGGTATCTTCTGGAATTCATTTGTGGACAGCAGATACACAAAGTGAAAAACAACGAGATGCTTGGAAGAAAACACTGAAACAAATGAAGCGTTTAAGCCCAAGTGCTGTTATTCCTGGGCATTATATCGGTGATATTCCAAAGGCAACACAAGCCATTGATTTCACTTACCAATATCTTGTGGATGTCGATAAAGTTTTAAAGGATCATAAAGATTCTGCATCAGTTATCGCTGCATTAAAGGAAAAATATCCAAATTTAGCTGAAGAAAGTTCTTTGGAGTTGAGTTCTAAAGTGCTCACAGGCGAAATGGAATGGAAATAATTTAATCCTTGTTTTGATCATGTAAAAATGATCTATGATTGATACGATATGCGCTTGAAACTTAATCTATTTATTTAGGTTAAGTTTCTGGTTTTTTGTAGCTACTTATTATGATCAAAAAGAATAAAAGAAAAAAAATGCTGCGAGTCTAAATTATTCAATTAAATATCAAATATAACAACAGAATTACATTTGTAATTGAATCATGTTTGTCATATTTCATCAGATGAATCAGATACCTATTTTCACTGAATGATATCTGATTTAAATGTAATGCATATTTGTGTTTTAAATTTGTATGTCTAGGGGTTTTCCCTCATTCAAAACATGTTTTACTCAAGAATATACTGTAGTCACTGAGCCAAACCACAAAAAAATTTTGGAGCATAACATGAGTGAATTAAGTAAACTGCCAACCCCAGATTTAGCTGAAGATAATGCTTTTTTCCCATCCCCATACTCTTTAAGTCAATATACATCTTCAAAAACTGATTATGATGGGACAACTTATCCGACACCGTATACAGGCAATAAAAAAATACTGATGATTGCAACGGATGAGCGTTATATCTTGATGCAAAATGGAAAGTTTTTTTCAACAGGTAATCATCCAGTAGAAATGCTCCTTCCTGTATTTCATTTGGATGCTGCAGGTTTTGAAGTGCAGGTGGCTACACTTTCGGGGAATCCTGTCAAACTTGAAATGTGGGCAATGCCCAATGAGGATAAAGCTGTTTTAGATACTTATCACAAGTATTCTGAAAAACTTAAAAATCCATTGCAGCTTGACGATATTCTTACTGAGGCGATCAGTGAAAATTCGCCTTATGCTGGTATATTTATCCCGGGTGGGCATGGTGTGTTAGCAAAAATTCCAGAAAGTAAAGCGGTAAAACAATTACTAGCGTGGGCGGTAAAACATGATAAGTATGTGATTACCTTATGTCATGGTCCGGCATCATTACTTGCTGCCGCTGTAGATGAAAAGCCTGAAAACTATATTTTTAAAGATTATGAGATTTGTGTTTTTCCAGATTCTTTAGATCAAGGTGCAAATATTGAAATTGGTTATATGCCGGGTGCTTTGCCATGGTTGGTGGGTGAAAACCTAGAAAAATTGGGGGTAAAAATTCTCAATAAAGGTATCACTGGGCAAGTACATAAAGACCGTAAACTCCTGACTGGAGATAGTCCTTTAGCTTCAAATAATCTGGGTAAATTAGCGGCTGAAACTTTACTGGCTGATCCTGAATTGGTTTAAACTTTGAGGAAAGTAGTCTCAGTGGAGACTACTTTTGATGCTAAAAATTTAATTGAAAAGTTTAGGGTCTGTGGACAATTCGTCTATGTTTGCGACTAGGTGTGTTTTTTAGGCGATTCTAGGCGCGAAATACGAAATTTAGTCATTCTAAATAAGTAGTTCGGAACGAAGAAGCGGCAAAAAACACGCTAGTCCCCGCTGCGCCTTGCGCTGCAAACAAAAAGCAGTGCTTTGTTCTTGCTCAGGGTTGTGGCTAAAATTATCTCAGGCTACGTTATGAAACTTGAAAATAGTCTCGCTATTCTCTTCATTTCCTTGCGGAGTATACTCCTCATGCCTGCTCAATTTTAACCTACAACGCAAGCCATTTATGAAATGTCCACAGCCCCTAATAAATACAAATTTAATGCTGATTTTTGACCAAGAGATTAAAATTGACAAATAAAGCGCTACGATTTGCACCACATCAATTGGCTGATCTATTGTTTCAGACAGTGTACCAATTGAATCAGGCGCATCACCTGCAACAGGTTTTTCAGATTCTGGTGAGTTTTGCAGCAACATTAAATTTTGATCGTATTATTGTTTGCAGTGTTTTCCCTCACAATCAAAGTGAATGGGTGGATGAAATTTTCTTTGTTTCAGGACCTTGGTCGAATGTTGAAAATATTGATGAGCGTGAAATCTATTTACGTCGTTGCCCCATCACTCGTCATATTTTTGAATATGATGAACCCTTTTTTTGGACAAAGACTTTAAATAAAAAAACCGGAAAAGAAAGCTATCGAGTTATTAAAAATACGTTGTATCAAGATGAGCTCAGCGGAATACAAGTCCCTATTTTTGGTCGAACTGGTTTAGAAGGTGCTTTTTCCTTTGCAGGAAACCTGTCTGATGTCAGTGATGATTTTAAATTAATGGTTCAAATGATATGTCAGCTTGCATTCCGAAAAATTTTATCCTATCGACCTGATACTTCGGTACAGCAGCGTAAATTGACCCAACGAGAAAAAGAAGTGCTGAAATGGGCTGCAATCGGACATAAACAGATTGAAATCGCGGAAATCTTAAAAATTTCAGAGCGAACAGTCGAAAATCATTTAAGAAATGTTCGTAAGCGTTTGGGGGTAAAGTCCACAGCACAAGCGATAGCTTCAGCAATGGTCAGCAAAGAAATTGAAATATAGAGACGTTGCTGAGGGGGATTGATTAAATCAAGCGTGGATCATTCAATGTGATAAAACTGCATTCTAATCGATACTATTACTGAAAAATTAGCGTTTGTCTTTTAGATTTCTCACTAGATCGTGATCGTGCTGTGATGAGTTGGGAGGCGACAAAAATCGCCATCCCAAGCCATTTGTAAAGTCACAACAGTGAACGCTTATTTAACACCAGTTTTTTGCATACCTGAATCATTCACTATTCAATCACGCACTAGTCAATCATGCACTAGTAAATCATGAATGATTTTAAGGTATCTATTTGACTGATTAAATCATACGAATTGAATCGTTTTTTAATTCATTCCTGAATCAAACTCCATTATTCCGCAGTTTCAAATTGTTTAAGTGCTTTAAAACGACCAGACTCAGCATCTTGGTTATGCCGACGTGCGAGCAGGCTGTATATGGTTGGTAAAACAAATAGGGTGAAGAATGTTCCAATCAGCATGCCACATACAATCACCAGCCCTAAGCCAAAACGGCTATGTGCGCCAGCACCAGTGGCGAACAGTAGAGGGATCAGACCAAACACCATTGCCGCAGTGGTCATGAGAATCGGACGTAAACGAATTTGAGCTGCTTTTAGAATGGCTTCTCGCCGATTTAAACCTTCGTGAACTTGCAGTTCATTGGCAAATTCAACCATCAAAATACCATGTTTACTGATCAAACCAATTAGTGTGACTAAACCAATTTGGGTATAGATATTGACAGTTGCAAGCCCAAACGCCAAAGGAATCAGCGCACCACAAATCGAAAGAGGTACAGTGATCAGAATAATAAAAGGATCCATCAGGCTTTCATATTGAGCCGCCAGCACCAGATAAATGACGATCAATGCCGCTAAAAATGCAAACATTAAACTGTTGCCTTCTTGCATATACTGACGAGCATCTGCTTGCCAGTCATAACTAAAACCTGTTGGCAATTCCACAGCGACCTGTTCAAGAAAAGCCAAAGCTTGACCTAAAGATACACCCGGAGCTGGAATCGCCTGAAAAGTTGCCGAATTTTGCTGATTAAACTGAGTGAGTTTATTCGGTTCGACCTGTTCACTCAAATGTACCACAGTCGAAAGTGGGATCAGTGAGCCTTGATCTGTACGGACAAATTGTTGGGTTAATGCTTGTGATGTCAAGCGCTGCTGACCAATACTTTGTGGTATTACATCATAAGCACGTCCTTGCATACTGAAACGATTGACATAATTTTCACCGACTAATGTTGCCAGTGCTTCGCCAATATCTTGCATACGTATCCCTAAGCTATTGGCTTTGGATTGATCAACCTCTATCCGTGTCATGGGATTATTAAAATCTAGATCACTATCGACCACCACGAAAAGCCCACTGTCACGCGCTTTCTGTTTGATGTTCTCCATGGTTTGGTAAAGCGTAGAATAGTCTTGCGAAGTCCTTAATACCATCTGTACCGGTAAGCCTCCAGTAGAGCCGGGCAGCGATGGGTTTTGAAACACGAATATACTGGTACCTTCTACACTGCCGACCTGACTTTGTAGACCTTGTTGAATTTCATCCGCAGAGCGATGACGTTCTTTCCATGAGGAAAGCGTGGTTCCACCGAAACTGGAAGCGGGTCCATCAGTTCCATTAATAATCCATGTTGTACTGGTTTCAGGAAAACGCCAAAAGATTTTATCCAGTTCAAGATTAAAATGTTCAGCATACTTTAGGTTGGCATGTTGTGGCGCTTTAATGGCTGTCAGTACACTAGCTTGATCTTCGAGAGGCGCCAATTCTTTTTGTGGCAATTGATAGAGCAAGGGGAGACTGGCAAAAACACCGATGGCAAAAAGTACAGTGATCCAACGGTGATGCAATGAAAAATCCAATATTTTTCGATAGGTTTGCGTTAACTGTTCAAAAAACCATTCAGCTGCCTTTGCCATTTTTCCTTCTTGCTGTTTAGATTGAAGCAGAAATGAACTCATGACTGGGGATAAGGTGAGGGCGATGATGCCTGAAACTAAAACAGCGCCAGCCAGTGTAAATGCAAACTCTTTAAATAAAGAACCTGTGAGCCCTCCCATTAAACCAATAGGCGCATAGACTGCTGCAAGGGTCATGGTCATTGCAATCACTGGACCTGCAACTTCTCGAGCACCAATCATCGCAGCCGCTATTGGAGATAAGCCTTCTTCGATATGACGATGGACATTTTCCACCACCACAATTGCATCATCCACAACCAGCCCAATCGCAAGGACCATCGCCAAAAGAGTCAACAAGTTAATGCTAAAGCCACAAAGCAACATCAGTCCCAATGCACCAAACATGGACAAAGGTATAGTAATCACTGGAATCAATACACTACGCAAAGAGCCTAAACATAAATAGATCACTGCAATGACAATCAACAGTGCCTCGATAAAAGTGTGTAAAACTTCATCAATCGATGCATCGATAAAGCGTGCTGTTTCGTAGGCCAAATTGACTTTGACACCCGGAGGCAAGGTCTTTTGAATTTCAGGTAATTTGTCTTTAATGCCTTGAACAATGACCAATGGATTTCCTGTTGGCGTGGCTTGTAATCCGATAAATATCGCAGGCTTTCCATCCATAGATGCACTGGTTTCTGTCGATGCTGCACCTAACTCAACTGTAGCTACATCTTGAAGTCGAATTAAATTCTGTCCGTTATTTTGAATCACCAGATTTTTAAAATCTTGAATACTGATGAGGTTGGTGGAGACATTGACATTGGAAATCACCAGCTCACCTTTAACCTGTCCCGGCGCAGCTTGATAATTATTTTGGCGAATGGCGTTAGCAACATCAGCAGCCGTAACCCCTCGACTTGCTAGACGATCTGCATCCAACCAAATTCGCATGGCTAAACGTTGACTGCCATAAGATTGTACTTTGGCAACACCCTCAATGGTGGAGAGCATTGGCTCGACCACTCTGGACAAATAATCACTTAACTCTGGCAATGACAATTGTTCTGTGGAAAATCCAATATAAGCAACATCCGTTGATTCACCTGAGGAACGTTCAATCACAGGATCAAAAGCCTGTTGTGGCAGTTTATAGCGAACCTGATTCACTTTAGCCATAACCTCGGTTAATGCCTGAGTCGAGTCTCGATTTAATTGCATTCTAAGCGTAATGACACTGCGTCCTTGGACCGTAGAAGAACTCAGATAATCAATCCCTTCAACTGAAGAGACGGCTTGTGCAATCGGTTGAGTAACAAAACCTTGTAGTAATTCAGCGGATGCGCCGGGGTATTCGGTACTGATACTAATGGTTGAGCTTTCAAGTTGTGGATATTGACGGATCGGCAGTTTATTTAAGGCAAATAAGCCTGCCAATAAAATTAAGGTACTTACCACCAGCGCAAGTACAGGGCGTTTGACAAAAAGATCGGTAAACTTCATGACATGACCCTCTTAAACTTCAGGTTTTACTGAAGATGTGAGGTGTTCGAGCGTATTCAGCGTAGGCTCAATTTGCATACCATCACTTAATTTTAGCTGCCCAGAAACCACAACTTGATCACCTGCTTTTAACCCAGATTTGATTTCAACACGCCCTTGTTGACGTTCACCCACCTCGACAGTAACGCGTTGTACGGTAATTTTTTGAGCGTTATGTTTGGCAACAAAAACAGTATTGCCATAAGCGGTATAGGTGATTGCGGTTTCAGGGATAACCAAACTTGAGCGTTGAGCTTCTTGAATGCTTAATTTAGCGTACATTCCGGGTCTGAGTTGGCGATCTTGATTATTCACAATCGCTTGTCCTGAAATGGTTCGAGACTTACTCACGATGGGTTCGATGGCATTGACAATCGCGGTGTAGGTTTTTTCAGGATATGCATCAATTTGTAGCTGTACAGATTGTCCCAATTTGAGTTTTGATGCCAGTTGTTCATCCAACGTGAAATTTGCCAGCATTTGTTGTGAATCGACCAGATTGGCAATGCCTGTTCCAGCTTCTAAAAATTGACCTTGATGTACTTGGCGGATGCCCATCACACCTGAAAATGGTGCTCGAATGGATTTTTGTGTAATTGTGGCTTGAAGTTGTTGTATTTCAGCACGTGTCATATCTCGATCAGCCAAGGCACTATCCAATTCCGCACGTGAAATCGCATGGCTATCGATGAGTAGTTGGCTACGTTTATAGGTCATTTCTGCCTGTTTCAGTTTGGCTTGTAAACGACCTAATTCGCTTTGTTCAACATTATTTTTGAGTTGTACCAATAACTGTCCTTGCTGTACATACTGTCCTGATTGGAAATAAATTTTCTCAATCATTCCTCTACTTTCAGAAGAGACTTGAACTTGTCGAATTGCTTCCAATTCACCAATACTGGAAAGTGTTTGTGGCACCGTTTGTTCAGTGACTGTACTTAGGGCAACTTTAACAAGTGGATATTGGGAGGAGGGTGATTCAGTTGCTTTACTAGAGCTGATATAAAAATAACTGCCGCAGCCGATTAACAGTACAATCATGCTCATTGTGAAAATCAGTGTTTTACTTTTCATGCAATGACTCCATGACTACGGAGTTGCTGGCGAAAATGGCTGGCAATGGTAATACTCCAAAGCCCACCGATCACAGCAATATGTTCAATCGCAAAGTAAAGCGCAATTGTGGCTTGTAGCCCTGACATTGTCCAAAAAGTATGTACGATAAAGATGGTCAGGAGCAAAAAGATAGAAAGCAACAACGAACCTAGCCACATGTGCCGTTCAAATAAAATGCAGTAAGCACCAACCAGTAAAATCAGTGCGGAAGCATAATTGAAAAACCATACAGGTGTTAAACCTGCTGCTTGCATTTCCATATATCCAGCTTCAACATTTAACACTTTACTCAGCCCCGAACTTAAAAATAAAAAGGCGAGGCTACATTTGACAATGACCCACAGCCACTGGCTTTCTAAACTTAATTTAACCAAATAAGGCATAAGAATATTTCCAGAAGAAATTAGATTGAATGATTAAAATTCTTAAAAAAGAATAGCTTGTTGGTGTTGTTTACCACCGTGTCAAGCAGTCTAAAACCTCAAGTTATATTGAGGTCAACGGTTTTTTCAGTATAAAATTGAGTTGCTCTAGGTTGCTTAAGAATAGTTCGATCTCGATATTTTGAGCTAAATTTGTAGACTAAAGCTGTGGTCTTAAACACCAAAATAATTCTTGAAAGCTTGAGGATGATTGTGAGTAGATCAATTGACAAATCAAGCGGCTTAACCTATAAAACCTCAAGTAATGTTGAGGAATATTGCAATGGAAAAAGACATAAAAATTGATTTTGATCGAATGATGACGGTGGGTGAAGTTGCCAAACGCAGTGGTGTAGCTGTGTCAACCTTACATTTTTATGAATCTAAGGGTTTAATCAAAAGCATTCGAACCAATGGTAATCAACGTCGTTTTCCAGCAATTGTTTTACGTTATATCGGAATTATTAAAGTTGCACAGAAAGTGGGAATTTCTTTGGAGGAGATAAAAACGGCATTGAGTGTTTATCCAATTGGCAGCAAATTAAGTGCGGAGCAATGGTCTGAACTGTCGTCACGTTGGCGTAAAGATTTAGATGAACGAATTCAAAAACTGACACGCTTAAGAGATGAGATGGATTGGTGTATTGGTTGTGGTTGTTTGTCGTTAAAACAATGTCCTCTGCGAAATCCAGAAGATGTACTGGGGCAAGAGGGTTCTGGTCCACGTATTTTAGAGCGTGTTGAACCATAATATTCTATTTGAATTTAAAGAAAGATTTTTCACGTATTATTAAAGGGGGAAATTTGACTTTTCCATGATTTTGTAAATGATAATCATTATTTATTATGGTATTGTTTTAGACATCGGTTAAAAAAGCTGGTACTTCAACACAGCTAATTTAGATAACGAATTGATAAAATAGCGCCAAAGGTAATAGATTATGAAAACTCAAAACGTTGAATTACTAGAAAAAGAAGATCATATGAGTGGGATGCAACATCACGAAATGACGATTACCTCACTTACTCAACCTTTTGATTCAATCATACGACTACGTGGGAAAATTGAAACGGATCAAATTGAATTGTGGAATACTGCCAATTTAGCGGTACGGATTGATGTAGAGCAAAGTGTAAATTCGCGACCAATTTCACGTATTTATACCATACGCTCTTTTGACAAGCTCAGCCAAGAAATTGAAATTGATTTAGTGCGTCATTCATCTCCAAGTCCGGCAATGCGATGGCTAAATACACTAAAAATAGGTGCAAAGGTGGCATTGACTGGACCTCGTGTACATACCAACCCAAATTTTGAAACAAGCAAAAAATGTTATATTTTTGCTGATGACACGGGTATTCCTGCTGTATATGCAATGTTGCATCAATGGCCAGAACATGTTCAAGCTGAGATATTTTTGGACACTCACGAAGCTGAACTTTTAAGTGAATTACCTGATATTAAGGGCGTCAATTATCATCTCATTAATCAAACTGGGCTTAAGCAGAATGTTCAAAATCAAGGCTTATTTGAACAGGTGCAACAACTTGAATGTATTGATGAGATGACAATTTGGGCAGCCTGTGAACGTCAGCAAGCTCGCCAAATCCGAGAGTTCTGTCTAAAACAACTCAAAATGGCAAAAGAAGATGTACGTGTATTTGGTTATTGGAAAGCAGGTGTGAGCAGTAGCGTTATCGATGAAGCTCGATTGGAACATTATTCAAAGCTGGTTCAACAAGGGCAGGGTTTAACTGAGTTTGACGATCTTGATGTAAAGATATGATGTAAATGAAATCATGATAGGTTGATGTAGACATGCTATTGCTGCTACTTTCAATCTATCGTGATTTCTTCACAGTTTTGGTGCTAAGAAAAATTAACAATTCGTGTGATATGAAATATATATGGAGAAATTATAGATAGCGTTATTTTATATTCAGCATGTGTAATGCGCCGATAATTAACGCTTGCATACTTTGGATGAATTCTGCTTCCATTTCCGCTTCTTCTATTTCCCGATGATCAGCCTTAATCGGGTCTTTGCCTGCCACAGAGTAAATGGTGTCAGCGACAGCAATGCAATGAAAAGCAATCGTTGAATTTAACCATCGTGCCTGTTCTTGAGTAAGTTGATAGGTTTCAGCAACAGCCTGATGATGGTGCTGAATTTTAGTCACCATGGATGGTGTTGATGCCATCCTACGAATTAAATAAGGGGTAAAACCTGGATTTGATTTGACCAATTCACGCAGTGAATGCATAAAAATAATGAGATATTCTTTTAATTCTATTTGATCAGGAGATTTTGGTAGGGGAATCTGCCATCTCAGAAAAATTTCTTCTGCAATTAGATATTTAAGCTCTTCCAGACTGGCAATATGTTTATATAAAGCCATATGGCTAATACCCAACGCAGCGGCAACACCTACAAAAGTAATATTCAATAAACCTATCTCTATACCAGCATTCATGATGCGCTCATGGGTGATTGTACGTGGTCGTCCGCGAGATGATGATTTGGCTAAAGGAGGCATAATTATTCCATACAATTGATTTTTTCATGTTGCCATGTGACGAGAAGTGGGTCAAATCCGTTTACTTTATTTAATTAGTTTACTACAATGCAACTAAATCTATTGATATTAATTCTCATTTGTATTTATAAATAGATTTACTGTCATTTTCTCAACAACATCAGAACTTGGCGGAACGGGAATAATCAAAACAGGTTTTTTATGTTATGTGTGCAAGTGATGTAAATGAAATTCAGCCTAGTCCTATTAACCCACTCAGCTTTGTTCTGAAACCCATACGGCTCTATTTATTTTTAGCTTCGTTGATTGCTACTCTGGGTTCAATGCTGACTTTAGTGCCACTCATCGGCATTGCCTATTTCGTCAAAGTTTTGTTTCTTGGTCACAGTGCCATAGAGATGTCTAACGTAGATTTATCTGATGCCTTATGGATATTGTTAGGCTGTTTGGGAAGTTTATTGTTGGGGATGTTATTGATCACCCTCAGTGAATTCATTGCACATTTAGCAGACCATAAAATCACTGGGATATTACAAAAAGATATTACTCAGCATCTTACTCAACTGCCTTTAGGATGGTTTACACAACGAAGTTCTGGGGAAGTAAAACAAATTATTCAAGATGATATGGGGCAGCTTCATAGTTTGACTGCGCATTTTTATCCAGCTGTTGGACGAGCGCTAGGTATTATTATTATTGCTGTTATCTTTCTATTTTATATCGATTGGCGAATGGCAGTTCTGTCACTGCTCCCATTCGTAGGTTTTGTGTTTTTTTTGCGCAAAGCCATGCATGCAAGTGAGCAGAATATCCAAGATTTTGCTGTTCAAATGGGGCAGATTAATAGTGCTGCTGTTGAATTTACCCGTGCAATTCCGATCGTAAAAACTTTCGCCCAAAGTGGACAAGCTTCGGTGGGTTATCAGCAGGCTGTTCGTACTTTTGCACACGCATTTAAAGTGTTTACTCGCCCGTTGGTTAAATCTATGGCGCATGCACATGCCATGATTTCACCGATCACGATATTGGGTGTGGTCATGCTGAGTGGCGCAATTTTCATATATCTAGGGTGGTTAAATCCCATCGATTTATTGGCTTTTGTCTTGATTGCTCCGGCAATCTGTGCCCCCACTTTATTATTGCATACCCTATTGCATGATTTGCAAGCTAGCGATGCTGCAGCACAACGAATATTGGCATTGTTAGAAAAACCGATATTAAAGGTGTCTCCAACAACACAATCACTTGTACTCGAAGATCAGACAGTCTGTTTTCATCAGGTGAGCTATGCCTATGATCAAACGCATGAGGTGTTATCTCAACTGGATTTTTCGCTGCAACCTGGAACCTTTACAGCCATCGTGGGTCCATCAGGAGCAGGAAAATCAACCATAGCGCAATTGATCTTACGTTTTTTTGACCCAAGCCAAGGTCATATTACATTGGGCGGTGTTGATTTACGCAATATTCAGCCAAATATGTTGTATCAGCAAATAGGGTTTGTGTTGCAAGACACACAACTGATTCATGCCAGTCTCTATGACAATATTGCTTTAGGACGATCTAATGCAACCCAGCAGGAGGTTGAACAAGCAGCAAAAGCAGCCAATATTCATGATCGTATTATGCGTTTACCCAAACAATACCAAACCATGATCGGTGATGAGATTCAACTTTCTGGTGGTGAACGCCAACGGATCAGTATAGCTAGAGCAATTCTACTCGATCCACCCATTCTTATTCTCGATGAAGCGACAGCAGCAGCGGATATCGAAAATGAAATGGCCATCCAAAATGCACTGTCCAATTTTGTTCAACATCGAGCTCTTTTAGTGATCGCACATCGCTTGGAGACCATTATGCATGCAGACCGTATCTTGGTGCTCGATCAAGGGAAAATCATTGAGCAGGGGACGCACACGCAACTTTTAAACCATCAAGGCTTATATGCCCAATTGTGGTCACATCTGGACAAACATACCCAACAATCAACTGGAGAAACCCTATGCTGAAAACATTTTCTCAACTGTTGGGTGACGATGTTTCTATTTTTCATCGTTATCTTGGGGTTGCTCTGGTATATGGTCTAATTTGTGGTTTGAGCATTTTGCTACTGGGATTGATTTTGTCACAGTTAATCCTTGGTAATATTCAACAAATTGGACTTTGGTTGAGTCTATTGTTTGCTGGAATTGTGTTGTGTTGGTGCTTACGCCGTGTTGTTGAAGAAATGGGAATCAAGGTTGGAATTGCACTTTTAGAACATGCTCGTTTAAGTCTAGGTCAGCATGTTGCGAGCCTACCTGTCGGTTGGTTTAATCCTCAAAATACAGCAAAATTTAATCATCTAGTGACACAAGGCATGATGTCTGTTGCACAGCTTCCAGCACATGTTTTTACCCCTTTAATTTCTGGGGTGATTACACCATTGGTGATTATTGTCGGTTTACTGTTTATCTATGGCATTTTAGGATTAATTGCGTTGTTGGCAATTCCTTTAATTGTCGTCGTGTTCTGGTTCAGTTCAAGAATTGCCAAATATGCAGATGAAACTTATCAGCAACGTTTTGCTGAAACCAGTCAGCGTGTTGTGGAGTTTGCACAGGCACAATCTGTTTTTCGTGCTTTTAATGCTGAAGGAAATAGCCAGCGATTTCTTGATCAAGCAATTGATCAACAACGTCAAGCCAGTTTTAAACTGATTTTACTGTCATCGTTATCCTCAGTAATGAATACATGGGCAATTCAAGCTGTTTTTGTCCTGCTAACTTTGGCTATGTTTATGCTCGTGAATCAGCAAATGACAGGGCATTTTCTCAGTCAGGATATGCTAAGTATCGCCATATCGTTGTTATTTATCAGCCGCTTTATTGATGCATTATTAGAAGTCGCAAGTTATAGCGAAGTGTTGCGCAGTGCAGACAGTCAGTTACAGGAAATGCGAGATATTTTAAATATCCAAGTATTCACAGAAGGCAAAAAAACACAACAGCTTGTAGATGCTTCAATTGAGTTTAAAGATGTCGATTTTCAATATACACAAGATGGGCAAAAAATATTACAAGACCTGAGCTTATTCATTCCTTCAGGAACGATGACGGCATTGATCGGGGCATCGGGTTCAGGAAAAACCACGTTGGTCAAATTGATCGCCCGTTTTTTTGATGCCAATCAAGGTCAAGTTTTGATTGGTGGGGTTGATGTTAAACAACTGCCTGATCAACAGCTTAGCCAACAGATCAGTCAAATTTTTCAAGATAATTATTTATTTGCTGGCACGATTGCAGAAAACATTCGAATTGGTCAGCCCAATGCAACAGATGTAGATATTCTAAAAGTTGCTGAAAAAGTGGGAATTTCAGAAATGATTGCTCGTTTACCAGAAGGTCTTGAGACCAAGACAGGTGAGGGGGGCGCTCGACTTTCAGGCGGAGAGCGACAACGCATTGCGATTGCTAGGGCGCTGATTAAAGATGCGCCAATTTTATTGGTGGACGAAGCAACTGCTGCCTTGGATGCAGAAAATCAAGCAATTATTGCTGAGGTGTTAAACGATTTACGTGGGAAAAAAACCATATTGGTGATTGCCCATCAGCTTTCAACCATTGCAACAGCCGATCATATTGTCGTATTAGATAATGGACAGATAATTGAACAAGGAACACCTTCACAACTGTGCTTAAGTGGTGGTTATTATGCCAAATATTTAAAACAGAGTCAGAACGTTAAGGGATGGAAAATTAGCAAAAAAATACAGGCTGAGGCAACTTCAAAATGCCTCTAGCTTTATTTTTTATTTTCTGTGTGCTTTGTATTAGTTCACTTTTGCTTGGTGCACAACAACTTGATTTTAATGGCTTGTTATCCATGTCGAGTGAAGCATGGTTGACCCTGACTGCAAGCCGTATTCCTCGTTTGATTGCCATTATTTTGACTGGTATTGGCTTATCTGTATGTGGTGTGATTTTACAACATATTGTCCGTAACCGTTTCGTCGAACCTGGAACCACGGGTGGTTTAGATGCAGCAAAACTTGGGATATTGGTGTCACTCACGCTCATTCCAGCAGCAAGTACATTGAGTAAAATGCTATTTGCAATGCTTTTCTGTCTGATTGCCAGTTTGCTTTACATTGTGATTATTCGCCAAATTCGCTTTAAGAACACCGTATTAGTCCCTGTGATTGGATTAATGTATGGCGGTATATTGACTGCCCTGGCGGAATTTTATGCCTATCAAAATAATATCATGCAGAGTATGCAAACTTGGCTGATGGGAGATTTTTCTCGTGTAATCCAAGGGCACTATGAAATTATTTATTTTATTTTACCCATCATCCTACTGACCTATATTTTTGCACATCGTTTCACTGTACTGGGTATGGGTCAAGACATGGCATCAAGCTTGGGGCTAAATTATGCCACGATGACTGCAATCGGCTTATTGCTTGTAGCAGTTACAGTTTCAGCAACAGTGATTACAGTTGGAGCAATTCCATTTGTAGGGTTGGTGATCCCCAATCTGGTGGCTTTGAAGTATGGTGAGAATTTAGCAAAAACTTTACCCATCGTTGCTTTGGCTGGTGCTTCATTACTTCTACTCTGCGATATTGTTGGGCGTTCTATTCTTTATCCATTTGAAGTTCCTATCGGTCTCACCGCAGGTGGAGCAGGAGGAGTGATCTTCTTGCTCTTGATACTGCGAGGGCTGCGCTAATGAATATAAACAAGCTCGGCACAATGCTATGTGCAACCGTTGCTCTTGCAATTGTTTTTATATTCTTCGGTTCCCACCTTGATATGGATTATGTCATTCCTCAGCGCCTATTTAGACTTGCTGCGATTGTATTGGGCGGAATTTGTGTGGCATGTACCTCTATCATTTTTCAGACTCTTGTGGGCAATCGTGTCTTAACACCCGCCATCATGGGCTATGAAGCGGTTTATTTACTCTGGCAAGCCCTATTGTTATTTATTTTTGGTACTCAAGGGGTGTTATGGCTTGGCATAACTGCTCAGTTTTTTATGGGTATTTTTCTGATGTTGTTCTATTCATGGGCACTTCATCTATTTTTATTATCGCGCATACACAAAGATATTTTTCAGCTTTTGCTATTTGGTTTGGTCTTTACCATGGTGCTTGGCACTGTCACTCAATTTATTCAATTAAAAATTAGTCCGGGTGAATTTTCAGTTTTTCAAGGATTAAGTTATGCATCATTTAACCGTGTTCAGTCAGAAACCCTGATCTTTGCCGTGATTATGATTGTCTTTGTTTTATGGCGAGTGCTGAATACTTTACCAATTTTGGACGTATTAAGTTTAGGGCGTGAACAAGCAATATCACTAGGCGTTGATCATCATCACTATGTCAAATTTTATTTGGCTTTGATTGCCGTTTTGGTGGCAGTTTCAACCAGTTTAATTGGTCCTACAGCATTTATGGGCGTGTTTATTGCCAATATCGCTTATGCCATTGCAAAAAGTTATCAGCATAAATTTACTCTAGCGATAGGGTGTCTGGTTGCAGTCGCAATTTTTCTAATCGCTCAAATCCTTGTTGAACATGTATTTAATTATAAAACGACAGTCAGTATTTTGATCAATTTGGTGTGCGGTATCTATTTTCTCATATTGGTGGTCCGTACTCGAGGTGTGACATGATCAGTGTTCGTAATATCTATAAATCCTATGGTATCAAAAATATACTCTCTGAAGTGACCATTGATTTTCCTGAAAAAAAGTTAACTTCCTTGATTGGTCCCAATGGTGCAGGTAAATCGACACTATTGATGATGATGGCAAATTTGTCTCAGCCAGATCAGGGGGAGATTTTATTCAATACTCAAAATATTCGGGAGATACACCTCGCGGAATATGCCAAGAATGTGGCAACCCTCAGACAGACACCAGGGATGAATTTGCGGATGACCGTGAAAGAGCTGATAGCTTTTGGGCGCTTTCCTTATAGTCGTGGTTCATTGACTTCATATGATCATCATGTGATTGATGAAGCAATCCAATTTCTAGATTTAGATGCTTTGAGTGACAGTTATCTCGATGAACTCAGTGGTGGTCAGCGTCAAATGGCATTTTTGGCAATGACCATTGCTCAGCAAACTGAAGTGCTGTTATTGGATGAACCTCTCAACAATCTCGATATGAAACATGCTGTTCATATTATGCAGGCCTTACGTCGATTGTGTGATGAACAGGGGCGAACCGTGATTTTAGTGATTCACGATATCAACTTCGCTGCAAATTATTCAGACCATATTGTCGCCTTGAAAAACAATACGGTTTATTTGAGTGGACCAACTCAAAGGGTGATTACTGCGGCACAGTTAAGTGACCTGTACGAGCTAAATTTTGACATTAGCTATAGTGAGCATGGCTATATGTGTAACTACTTCAACTCATCAGGAGCTTGAATCTATGAATTGGAACAACAAATCTCAACGTCTTGTGGTTGCCATTTTGGTCATGTTGAATTTCACGGCTTGCCAAGAATCCAACGATCAAATCAAACCCAAAGACCAAGCACAACAGACTATTCAACTTGATACGCCTATTGTGTTTAAACATGAACTTGGTAAAACACAACTGGATTATCGACCGCAACGTGTTGCTGTATTGGATATGAATGAGGCAGATTTTCTCGACCAATTGGATGTTCCTATAGCGGGAATGCCAAAGGACTACGTACCACACTTTTTAAGCAAGTATAAACAAGATAAAAATGTTCAAGATCTAGGTGCTATTGTTCAGCCGAATATGGAAAAGATCTATGCATTAAAGCCTGATCTTATTTTGATGACGCCATTACAAGCAAATCAGTATCAAGCGTTATCTAAAATTGCACCGACTTTACACTATGACATCAACTTTAATAACAGTCAGCATCATCATATAGACATGATCAAAACCCATTTGATGAGTTTGGGAAAAATTTTTGATCGAACAGTTTTGGCTCAACAAAAAGTGGCTGAATTAGATAAAAAAATTAGACAAGTTCAACAGATAACTGCTACTCGTCCAGAAAAAGCATTGGTGGTTCTACATAACAATGGTGCATTTAGTAATTTTGGTATTCAGTCACGTTATGGCTTTATTTTTAATGACTTGGGTGTAAAACCTGCCAGTACGATGGTAGATACCAGTTTGCATGGACAACCTATTTCGAGTGAATTCATTCAACAGGCGAATCCCGATATTTTGTATATCGTAGACCGTACTGCGGTTATGGAACATCGCCCAACAATTGATGCACAAAATGTTAGCAATCCATTGTTGCGTCAGACCAAAGCATGGAAAACAGGCAAAGTTGTTTTTGTTGATGCAGATGCGTGGTACACCACGGCAGCAAGTCCGAGTTCTATGCAAATTTTAATGAATGATGTTCTCAAGGGGTATCGACTATGAATTAAGTCTTTCTACGATAAATTTATAGCCAGATAAACATCTAGCCAAAAACATACCGTTCAGATATTCAGATCGCATACTTTTATTGAAAAAAGTGTGCTCAGGAAAGCTGTGTCTAAAAAATCAATGGATATACAGATATGAAATTTTTCAATAGCGTTGTATCGACTGGTCAAACGCAATTATTCAGATGTTTACAGTCTAAATTTAAGCTTAAAAACTTGATTTCTGCACAAATGATGTTGGGTTGGGGGCTTACATTAAGCTTCCCGATTTCTTTAGTCCATGCAGAAGACACCCAAAAGTTAAACTTGTCTCAATCCGCATCACCACAATTACCGACCATCAATGTACAAGCGTTACAAGATAAATCTTCAACTTTTGCAGGACAGATTTCATCGCAAAATAACCTAGGTTTTCTGGGTGATAAAGACTTCATGGAAACGCCATTTAATAGTATTGGCTATACAGATCAATATATTGAAAACCAACAAGCTAAAGATATCACTGAGGTGATTGCAAAAACTGATCCTTCTGTTTTTACCAATGGGGCGAGTGGTGGGTGGAGTGAAAATTACTACATTCGTGGATTTTCATCGAGTACCAGTGATATGTCGATGAATGGAATGTTTGGAATTACACCTTTTTATCGCACCTCTCCAGAGATGTTTGAAAGAGTTGAAGTTTTGAAAGGACCTTCGGCTTTGTTAAATGGAATGCCACCAGCAGGTTCGGTAGGAGGTGTGGTTAACTTGGTGACCAAAAGGGCGGATGATGAAGCATTAAACCGTTTCACGGCAACGTATATGTCAGACTCCCAATGGGGGGGACATCTGGATTTGGGGAGACGTTTTGGAGAAAATAAAGCATTTGGTGTGCGTTTCAATAGTGTCTATCGTGATGGAAATGGAGCAATCAAAGATCAAGATAAGCAGACCCAACAATTTTCTTTAGGACTCGACTGGCGTGGAGAAAATGCCCGTTTCTCTGCAGATTTATATCGTGCAGAGGATCGTGTAGACGGTGTGAATCGAGGAATTAACCTTGCGCCCGGGGTGGATATTCCAAAACTGCCTAAGCCAGATACTTTACTCAATCCAGACTGGTCATTTGTTGAAACCAAAGATAAGGGAGCAATGATACGTGGTGAATATGATATCAATGACCAGTTGATGGCTTATGCAAGTTATGGACAGAGCAAAACTGATTATAAATATAATGGTGCAATGTCCGCCACAGTGCTTGATCAACAAGGAACTTTAGAAACTAAAATGGGTCAATTGGCATTTGATCTTGAAAAAAAATCGGCAGATATTGGCTTCAAAGGACATTTGAATACAGGTGTAGTTGCCCACCAATGGGTTGCCAATGCGACCTATTATGAACATGATCAAAATGATTATGGAGTCAGAAATGTTGCTGGTGCTGAATGGATCACAAATTTATATGATCCAGTATGGGGAAAACCAGTACCATTTAATACACCACATATCTCAAAAACTTCTTCGCGCCTCAGTAGTTATGGTATTGCCGATACTTTATCTTTTGCCCAAGACAAGGTGCAACTGACCGTGGGTGTACGACAACAGGAGGTGGTGAGCGAATCGTTTAATATTGTCACAGGCAACCGAATTTCTCGCTATGACAAAAGTGCGACTACACCAGGCGCAGCAATTTTATTTAAAGCCACGAATTATCTGTCACTCTATGCAAACTATATTGAAGGATTAAGCCAAGGAACAACCGCTCCATATACTGCTGTAAATGCTGGGGAGGTATTTGCACCCTTTAAAACCAAGCAAAAAGAGGTGGGATTAAAAGTTGATATCGGTCAATTCAGTAACACTTTAAGCGTGTTTGAAATTGAAAAACCAAGTAGCTATACAGACCCAGTGACCAATATTTTCACTGCGGATGGCGAACAGCGTAACCGAGGTGTTGAATGGAGCTTTTTAACGACACCTGTTGAGCATGTTCGTCTACTGGGGGGGATTGCTTATATTGATCCTGAATTAACCAAAACAGCAGGCGGAAAAAATCAGGGCAATACCGCAACAGGTGTTGCAAAACAACAAGCTAAGCTGGGCTTAGAGTGGGATACGTCGATCTTAGATGGCTTGACTTTGACAGCAAATGCAACTGCGGTTTCTAAGCAATATATCAATCAGGAAAATACATTATCTGCTTCAGGTCGAACATTATTTGACTTGGGCGCAAGGTATAAATCAGCGCTAATACAGTTTCCAATGACCATACGTGCCAGTGTGAATAATGTCACCAATAAAGCTTATTGGGGAATGCCGCAGTTATCCAGTTTAGCACTGGGCGCTCCGCGGACATATATGTTGTCAGTTTCTTTGGACTTTTAATATGCCTTGTCTAAGTTTTTCCAAACAGTGAGAACCAGTCAGCGAGCAGATTGAAAAGAGTTTAGCTGCTCTTTTCAATCTATTGCACAATGGCATCGATCAAGCACTGCCTTAAAATATTCCAATCACTTAGTCTAAGCTTTCAACAATACTGATCATGACATCAGCACAATTTTCACGTGCCAATCTGGCTTTACGGTATTCTTCGGAATGATAACAAGCCTGAGCTGTGGCCAAATCTACAAATTCAATAATGACATGTCGTGCATATTCAGAACCTTCCATCACCAATGACTTCCCACCACGTGCAAGAAATTTTGCTCCGTATTTTTCAAAAGCCAATGGAGCTAAAGCCATATATTGTTGGTACTGTTCTAAATCATGTACGGTGACGTGGGCAATCCAATATGCAGACATCTTTTCATTCCTTTGTTGAGGTTTAAATCATTTCACGGTCTATGCTTTCAGGCATTCAAAATATTTTTTGCCACTGATGCTGCTTCTGCAATATGTTCTGCAACTGCTTGTTTGGCTTTTTCAGCATCCTGATGTAAATAGATTGCTTCACACATATTTTTAATGCGTTGATAACCAGAAATTTGTCGTTTGGTGGATTTCATGGTCATGACACGCAGACGGCTGATACGTCCATTTAAACGTTGCACAACTTCCCAAGCGATAAAATGTTTGGCTGTGGTAAAAATGGTTTCGTAAAGTTTGGCTGAGGTTGAAATAATCAGATCAATATCATCAGTAGCGAATGCTTGCTCGAGTTCATTGAGTAAACGTTTGAGTAGAGTTGTCGTTTCATCGGTGAGGTTCTTGGTGCAATCAGCAACTGCACTTTGTTCCAATAACAGACGAATTTCATAAATTTGTGATGCAAGTTCCCAATCCAACAAGGACACAATAGGTCCTTTGTTCGGCAGGATTTCAACCAAACCTTCTGCTTCCAAATAACGAATGACTTCTCGAACCACTGAACGGCTTACACCAAGTTCTTCGCACAAGGTTCTTTCAACTAATCTTTTTCCAGAGGGGAAGTATCCCGTAATAATGGCATTACGAAGTTTGTTCAAACACAACTCACGTAAAGTCACAGGTGGATTTTCAATTTTAAGATTCATGGTGATTGAACTTTCCCAATTTTAATCATGCACAATTTTGTTACATGTTTCTTTGTCAAAATTAGCATAGCAAACTCTTGCTTTTTTTTCATTATGTATTATGGTATACCATAATACGAATGGCAAGTTGAATTCACAAGGAAGAACAATGAATCTAATCCGTAAAACTGTACTGCATGTTGAAACGACCTATGTCGATGGTGGTAAAGAAGCAGCAATACCTTTAAAAATGGTTGCAGCAGCAGCTGTAATCCAAAATCCATGGGCAGGACAGGGCTATGTTGAAAACTTGGCACCAGAAATTCGCCGTATTGCACCAATTTTAAGTGAGCATTTAACTCGTCTGATTTTGGATGAGGTCGGTTCAGGTGAAGCTGTACAAGCATTTGGTAAGAGTGCGGTTGTGGGTTTAAACGGTGAGCTTGAGCATGCTTCTGCACTGATTCACACCTTGCATTTTGGTAATACTTACCGTAGTGCGGTCGGTGCAAAATCTTACTTAGCATTTAACAATACCCGTGGTCCTGCCAATGCGCCGATCTTGATCCCGATGATGGATAAAAATGATGAAGGTCGTCGTTCTCATTATCTGACTTTACAATTTGCTATTCCTGATGCACCTGCAGCAGATGAATTGGTTGTGGTGATTGGTGCCGCAACAGGTGGTCGTCCACATCATCGTATTGGTGATCGTTATCAAGATTTGGAAGAGTTAGGTCATGATCTCAAAAACCCTGCAGCTGTCAAATAATCGGATTGCTCATTATTTTGAGCAGGGTGAAGGCGAGCCATTGGTGCTTATTCACGGTGTGGGTATGCAAGCTGAAGCATGGTATCCACAAATAGAATTTTTTTCGAAACACTATCGTGTGATTTCGGTGGATATGCCAGGTCATGGACAGAGTACCCAATTGACCAATGATGCGCCTTTACAGGCATTTGTGGACTGGACCATTGAGTTTATATGTCAACTGAATGTGGGTGCTGTGAATTTAGCAGGGCACTCAATGGGTTCTTTGATTACCACAGGCGTGAGTGCAACACGTCCTGATTTAGTTAAACGAATGGCTGTTTTAAATGGTGTTTATAAACGCACAGAAAAAGCCAAAGATGCCGTACTTCAGCGTGCTGAAGCACTGAAAACAGGAAAGATCGACATTGAGACACCATTGCAACGTTGGTTTGGTGACAGCGAAGTCGAACGCCAAGCAGCATTAAAGGTAAAAACATGGCTGCAAAATGTGAACATGGCTGGCTATGCTACAGCTTATTCAGCATTTGCCCAAGGAGATTCAACCTACGCAGATGATTGGTCAAAAATCACATGTCCTGCTTTGATTTTAACAGGAACAGGTGATCCCAACTCAACCGCTGAAATGGCAGTACAAATGGCTCAGCAAGCACAAAATGCAAAAGCAATTGTGATTGAAAATGAAAGACATATGGTGAATTTAACTGCACCAGACAAAGTGAATAATGCAATGCAAGCATGGTTGGAAACCAGCGTCTAAATTGCTTGATGAAGGGATATAGCAATGAGTGAAATGGATACGATAAATAAAATACGTGAACTACGTGATGCTTTTGGATCATTTATGACCGGCGTTACCGTAGTCACAACCTGTACAGATGATGGAACTGCGCTCGGTTTTACTGCAAACTCTTTTGCTTCGGTGTCTTTGGACCCAGCATTACTACTGGTCAGCATTGCCAAGACATCGAGCAATTATCATCATTTTGCCAAGGCTCAGCATTTTGCGATTAACATTTTGGCCGAAGAGCAGAAAGATATTTCCAATACTTTTGCACGACCAAGTGATGATCGTTTTGCAAATCTGTCTTGGAAGACGAGTCAGTATCAAAATCCAATTATTGACCACGTGAGTGCATGGTTTGATTGCACCACTTATCAAATTGTAGATGCAGGTGACCATGCGATTTTGATTGGTCAAGTAGAAAACTTTGCTTCAGCAGGCTTTGCAGGTCTTGGTTATTATCGTGGTGCTTATTTCACACCCGCTAAATCATCGACAGATGTGATTTCAAGTATGAAAGTCATGATGATGGCGTTAATCGGTCATGAAAACCAGATTTTGCTTGAACAAACTGCTGATGGCAAATGGACTTTGCCGCATTTGCTCGTCAACAAAGACGGTGCTGAAAAAGCCCTCGAAAAAATCTTCAGTGTCTATCAACCTGAGGCATCGCCAAGCTTTATATATTCTGTATATGACGATATCACCACACAGCAACAGTATATTGCCTTCTTATGTAATACCCCAGTACTTCAAGCACATAAGGGGCAGTTTATAGACTTGAATGATCTTGAGCAGCTTACTTTTGTTGATAGTGCCTTGGAAAGTATGTTGATGCGTTATCGTAAAGAAAATTATCTCAAAACTTATGGGGTGTATTACGGTAATCAAACAACAGGTACAGTTCGTCAAATTGTTAAAGAGGAAGTTTAACTATGCGTTTTTCATTATTTGTACACATGGAACGTGTTTCTGATCAGCAAACACAAAAACAGCTTTATGATGAAATGGTTGAACTTTGTCAGATTGCAGATCGAGGCGGAATGCATGCGATTTGGACAGGTGAACATCATGCGATGAATTTTACCATTGCGCCTAATCCATTTATCAATTTGGCTGATTTGGCCAACAAAACTCAACATGTGCGCTTAGGTACAGGTACAGTCGTTGCGCCGTTTTGGCATCCAATCAAATTGGCTGGTGAAGCAGCAATGACAGATATTATCAGCAATGGTCGTTTGGATATCGGTATTGCCCGTGGAGCTTATTCTTTCGAATATGAGCGCATGGTACCGGGTATGGATGCATGGAGTGCAGGGCAACGTTTGCGTGAAATGATTCCTGCCATTAAAAACTTGTGGAAAGGCGATTACGAGCATCAAGGTGAGTTTTGGCAATTTCCGAAAACTACCTCAGCTCCTCAACCTTTACAAGAGCCACATCCGCCGATTTGGGTTGCAGCACGTGATCCAAATAGTCATGAATTTGCAGTTCAGCATGGCTGTAATGTGCAAGTGACACCATTACATTTGGGTGATGAAGAAGTTGAGAAATTGATGGGCAACTTTAATGCAGCATGTGAGAAATTTGCAGACATTCCACGTCCTGAAATTATGTTACTTCGTCATACCTATGTCGCTGACAGTGAGCAAGATGCTCAACTCGCCGCAGATGAAATCAATACATTCTATAATTATTTTGGTGCATGGTTTAAAAATGAGCGTGAAATTAGCCAAGGGCTGATCGCGCCGATGACCAAGGAAGAAATGGCGCAACATCCTTTCTATAGTCCTGAAGCTATGCGTAAAAATAATGTGATTGGTCAAGCGCAAGAAGTGATTGATCGTTTAAAAGCTTATGAGGCAATGGGCTATAACGAATACTCATTCTGGATCGATACAGGAATGAGCTTTGAACGTAAAAAAGCCTCATTGGAACGTATGATCAACGAAGTGATGCCAGCTTTTGCATAGGAGAGAAGACCATGACTTCTCCATTTCAGTTATATATCAATGGTCAGTTTGAGGATGGTGCTGCACAATTTGACAGTATCAATCCTGCAACAGGACAAGTTTGGGCAAAAATGCCTGAAGCACGTACAGATGAAGTGAATCGTGCGGTTGCAGCTGCTTCACAAGCATTAAAAGATTCAGCTTGGGCTGATTTAACCGCATCTCAGCGGGGTAAGTTGCTGTATAAACTTGCGGATTTAATTGAACGATCAGCACCAGAGTTGGCGCTGTTTGAGACACAAGATACCGGTAAAATTATCCGTGAAACGTCGAGCCAGATTGCATATGTGGCCGAGTATTACCGCTATTATGCTGGTGTTGCTGACAAACTTGAAGGTCGATATTTACCGATTGATAAGCCTGATATGCAAGCTTGGACCATCCGAGAGCCTGTAGGTGTTGTTGCAGCAATCGTACCTTGGAACAGTCAGTTATTTTTATCCGCAGTTAAAGTTGGTCCTGCTTTGGCAGCAGGCTGTAGTGTGGTTTTAAAAGCCTCGGAAGAAGGTCCAGCACCTTTACTGGCTTTTGCACGCTTAGTACATGAAGCTGGTTTCCCTGCGGGTGTAGTAAATGTGGTTACAGGTTTTGCGGCTGAATGTGGTGCTGTTTTAACCCGTCATCCTGAGGTTGCACATGTGGCATTCACAGGCGGACCTGAAACAGCGCAGCATATTGTCAGAAATTCTGCTGAAAATCTTGCCAAAGTCTCTCTTGAGTTAGGGGGGAAATCTCCATTTATTGTGTTCGCAGATGCTGATTTACAAAGTGCTGTAAATGCTCAAGTCGCAGCGATCTTTGCCGCAACTGGACAAAGTTGTGTGGCAGGTTCTCGTTTATTGGTTGAAGAAAGTATCAAAGATGAATTTGTACAACGCTTGGTACAACGTGTGCAAAGCATCAAAATTGGTCTGCCTGAGGATATGGCAACTGAGTTTGGTCCATTGTGTACTTTACGCCAACGGCAAAAAATTGAACAGATTGTCGCAAGTTCAATTCAGCAGGGGGCAAAGCTATTGACAGGTGGGGAGAGCATTGACCGTGCAGGCTATTACTATCCACCCACTATTCTGGATTGTAGTGATGCGACTCAGGCCGATTGTGTAATGAATGAGTTGTTTGGTCCAGTGCTGTCTGTGGTCAGTTTTAAAACAGAGCTTGAGGCAATACACACGGCAAACAATACCGCTTATGGTCTTGCCGCAGGCGTGTTTACTACAAATTTAAGTCGCGCACACCGCATGACAAAAGCGATTCAATCAGGAATTGTTTGGCTCAATACTTATCGTGCAGTGTCACCACTTGCACCTTTTGGTGGTCATGGTTTATCTGGACATGGTCGAGAAGGTGGTTTTGAGGCGGTATTTGATTACACCACCACCAAAACGGTTTGGTTACGTACCTCTGATCAACCGATTGATGATCCCTTTATCATGAGATAAATAATAGTCATGAAATAGATGATGGTCATGAATCAGAAGATCATATTTTAATTTAAGGAATTTAACTTCAAGGATGAAAATATATGCAGAACACTAAAGTTCTATAAATTTTTACTGTAATTGAAAAGGATAAATACTGTTGAGCTTTGAAAAAAGTCTCACATGGGGTGTCTTTTATCTTTTTTAGGCTGAATTCACGCAAACGACAGCGTATTAGTCAGCCATATCGTCAATATCGTGGTCAGGTCATTTGAATAGGATGCTGACAAAGTAGGTTGTGAAATCTACATTTACGCTCACAAATAAATTCAGATTGAGGAAAATGAATTCCTCAAAGAGAGATTAAGGATATGAGTCAAAATGAAAAAAATGCTTTTGCGATAGAAAGCCATTCGATTGATTATGTAGATCCATCAGAACGCAATGGAAAAGTTCGGGATCTTTTTACTTTATGGTTTTGTACCAATATTGCGCCTTTGGCTGTGATTACAGGTGCAATGTCGATGCTCACTTTTAAGCTAAGCTTAATCAGTGCTTTGGTGGCAATTTGTGCAGGACATTTCTTTGGTGCAGCGATTTTAGCACTAACCTCGGCACAAGGACCGCAAGTGGGTATTCCACAAATGATTCAAAGCCGTGCGCAGTTTGGGCGCTATGGGGCTTTGTTGGTGGTGTTATTTACTACCCTGATTTACCTTGGATTCTTTATTTCCAATATTATTTTATCGGGTAAAACTTTGCACACGGTTGTTCCCGTAATTCCTGTACCTACAGCAACCGTGATCGGAGCAATTGCCGCAACGACCATTGGGATCGTCGGTTATCACCTGATTCATAAGTTCAATAAGATTGGAACTTGGTTTATGGGTGGTTCGCTGTTGATTGGTCTAATCATTATGCTGCCGCATATCAATGCTGAGGTTTTGGCAAAAGGAACTTTCAACCTGAAAGGCTGGTTTGCCATGTTTGGTTTATGTGCGGTTTGGCAAATTAGTTTTTCTCCATATACCTCAGATTATTCAAGATATTTACCTAAAAGTATTGGCATTTATAAACCCTTTATTTACACCTATTTGGGTGCATCTCTCGGTACAATTTTTGCTATGGCTTTTGGAACTGTAGCGGTCAGTATCGGTTCCACAACAGATGCGATGGAAGCAGTTAAATCAGGTACAGGTATATTTGGCTACGTTCTGATGATTTTATTTCTTTGTAATATTATCGGTCACAATGCCATGAATCTATATGGTGCAGTGTTGTCATGCATTACTTCGATTCAAACCTTTGCAGGACAATGGATACCGAGTAAGAATATTCGAATTGTGCTGTCAGTTGTGGTACTGATTTTGGCAACTTTCACTGCATTATGGGCTTCGAGCAACTTTATTAGTTTCTTCCTGAATGTGATTTTTGCCTTGTTGTTTATCTTAGTACCTTGGGTGTCGATCAATCTTTTGGATTTCTATGTGGTCAACAAGAAATCTTATGATATTCAGTCTATTTTTGCCCAAGATGGTGGTATTTACGGCAAGTTTAATGCCAAAGCGCTGATCGCCTATTTTATCGGGATTATGATTCAGATTCCTTTCTTGACCAATGCCTTTTTTACAGGACCATTTGCCAATGTGATCCCTGATGTTGATGTTTCTTGGGTGATTGGATTGGTGGTGAGTTTTATCGTGTATTACCTGTTTAATTTCAGCAAGATTAAATACGCAGACTCGGCTTTGGATATCAAAGTTTAACATTAAAATGTGATGTGAAAGGAATCTTCACGATGAAAAATAATAATTTACAATGGGTTATCGCTTCAATTTTAGTTGCATATATTTCACCAAGTTATGCTGGAATCAGTTTTGGTGAATCCAATAGTGAAACAGGTCAGCTCACTGTATCTGGTTATGTACGGGGCAATTACCAAGTCAAAGATTATGGTGAGAATGCTGATGATCAGAAAATCCGTTTCGATGCAGCGCAACTTAAATTGGATTATGAACGTGGAAATCTGTTTGGACACGCAGAATATCGTTGTTATCAATATGAGCGGTTTTGTGATTTTTCCAGCATGATTGATGCTTATGCAGGTTATCGTTTGAATAAAACAGATCAACTTGTGGTGGGTATGCAAGCCATTCCATTTGGACCCGGACGTTTCTGGGGTAATAGCTTGTATGGTAGTATCAATACTACTGCGGGTTTGGAAGATGTGCATAATGTTGGTGTGAACTATCATGCTGAATTATCGTCAGCGACCAAATTTGATTTTGGTTATTTTGCGATTGATGGTGGTCATTATTCAGGGACCTATACGCCAGATTCAGGTCGTTACACAGCCAATTATGTACGTTCCGATGATGTGACACAAACTAACTTACAAGAGAAAAACATGTGGGTGGGGCGGGTGAGTCAAGATATTCCTTTGGGTATCGATGGTTTAGATACGCAGCTTGGTGCGTCTTACTGGATCTCGCAAATAGACAATAAGAAAACCAACCAGACTGGACGACGTAATGCTTGGTCAGTATTTACCAAAGTAAATTATGGGCTGCTTGGGTTGACTTTGACTGGAGGCAAAAATGATGTCAACAATAAAGATTTAATTCAACCTGATACTTCGCTTATGGGATCTTATGACACTGAATATGCCGTCGCCAACAAAGCCAGTTATTACACGGCTGATCTGGGGTATGCATTTAAAGATGTCGGAAAAATTGGCAATATTACCCCTTATCTCATGCATAGCCGATATAACAAAGATCAGGCTGAAGCAAAGGATTCCATTCGGAATATCTTAGGTGTCTCCATTGATCATAAAAAGCTTTCTTTGTTTGCTGAATATATCATGAGTAAAAATGATCCTTTTATCGGTGGCAATGCAGCATCATTGGCATTGGGGGATGATAATAAGTGGAATAAGTTATTGAATTTGACTTTATTCTATTATTTTTAACGTTGAATCATAACATTCGGGCAATCGAAAATTTTTTTCATCATTTTCTTGGTATGCCATAATACAAGACTAAGTATGTGCTTATACAAACCATAGCGTTATAAGCACATATGGATGTTTGCATCTAAACAGGATGATCCATATGCAACTCAAAGACATGTCTCTCTTTCACCAACAAGCCTTCATCGCTGGGCAATGGTGTGATGCTGACAACCTTCAAAGAACAGATATTTATAATCCTGCAACTCAAGCGCTTATTGGGACAGTACCCAATATGGGGAAAACCGAAGCAGAACGAGCAATTCAAGCTGCTGCAAATGCTTGGTCAGCTTGGAAAAATAAAACAGCAAAAGATCGTTCAATCATTTTAAAACGTTGGTTTGAATTGATGGTTGAGCAGGCAGATGAGCTTGCTTTTATTCTCACCAGTGAACAGGGCAAACCATTGGCAGAGGCGAGAGGAGAGATTTTGTATGCTGCCAGTTTTGTGGAGTGGTTTGCTGAAGAAGCAAAGCGTGTATATGGGGATATCGTGCCAAGCCCATATCCAGATGCACGTATTGTGGTACAAAAACAAGCGATCGGAGTCGTTGCAGCGATTACGCCGTGGAATTTCCCAGCCGCGATGATTACACGAAAAGTAGCGCCTGCATTGGCGGCAGGTTGCCCTTGTATTGTTAAACCTGCACCTGAGACACCGTTTACAGCTTTGGCATTGGTTGATTTAGCTATTCAAGCTGGGATTCCTGCCGAAATTTTCAGTGTGATTACAGGGGATGCAGTCACGATTGGGGATGCTATTTTTGAAAGTGATGTGGTGCGAAAGTTTAGCTTTACAGGATCTACACCTGTGGGAAAAATGCTTTATCGACGTTCTGCACAAACCTTAAAAAAAGTCTCTTTGGAATTGGGTGGTAATGCACCATTCATTGTTTTTGATGACGCAGATTTGGATGCCGCCATTGAAGGCGCATTGATTGCAAAATATCGAAATGCAGGGCAGACCTGTGTTTGTGTAAATCGCTTTTTGGTTCAAGCAGGCATCTACGATAAATTCATCAACGCATTAAGTGAAAAAGTCAGTGCTTTTAAAATTGGCAATGGTTTGGATGTTGGTAGTGAAATTGGTCCACTGATTAATCTGAATGCTGTGAAGAAAGTTGAAGCCCATGTACAAGATGCCTTATCCAAAGCTGCTCGTTTGGTGACAGGGGGGCAACGTCACAGTGCAGGAGAGTTGTTTTATCAGCCAACCATTATTGCAGATGTGACCGCAGACATGGATGTGGCAACTCAGGAAACTTTTGGTCCGCTTGCCGCTGTATTTAAGTTTGAAACCGAGCAACAGGCGCTAGAGATGGCCAATGCAACTGAGTTTGGTTTAGCAGCCTACTGTTATACCAAAGACCTTGGACGAGCTTGGCGGATGAGTGAACAATTGGAATATGGCATGGTAGGTATCAATAAAGGATTGATTTCTAATGAGGTTGCACCATTTGGTGGAATCAAACAATCAGGTTTAGGGCGTGAAGGTTCAAAGTATGGCATTGAAGATTACCTTGAAATTAAATACACCTTATTTGGAGGATTAAACAGATGAGTAATGAAAAATTTGAAAAAGGTCTTGTGATTCGTAAACAAGTACTGGGTGAAGATTATGTCAATCAATCGATCAACAATGCGGATGACTTTAATTTACCCTTACAGGAGTTGGTCACTGAGTATTGTTGGGGTGCAGTGTGGGGACGTGAAGAACTGAGCAAACATGAGCGTAGTCTGATTAATCTTGCCATGATTTCTGCATTAAATCGTCCACATGAGCTAAAATTACATGTTAAAGGCGCATTACGAAATGGTGTACCAAAAGACAAAATTCGTGAGGTGCTGTTACAGGTTGCAATTTACTGTGGTGTACCTGCTGCGGTAGACAGTTTTCGTATAGCCAAAGAAGCTATTCAGGAATATCAAGAAGAACAGCACTAAACTGTAAAGAATTGACTCTGTGCAGTTGGGTTTAGATCTAAACTGGTCTGTATAGATCGATATGCGCAGATTCATATTGATCAACAGAAACTCGATTTTGCGATACATGTTTTTAAATGATTGACTAGATGGATGCTGATTTAACATCAGCATGTTGAATGAGATCAGCTAAAATTATGACCGCGCTTTCCATTTGCTTGAGATTAAAATCACCTAAGCCAAGAATTAAACCTGAACGTTTTCGTGGTGCTGAAAAAGTTGGAGAAATGGCTTTCACTGCAATTTTCATGTCTACGGCTGCTTGGGCAATGGCAAGGTCATTGATATGTTCTGCGAGCCAAAGCACCATATGCATGCCTTGATCTCCTGACTCTAAATAACCGAGATGTTCGGGGATATGTCTTGCAATTATCGTCATCAAATGTTGACGATTTTCGGCATAAACTTGGCGAATTTTACGGATATGTCGCTCTAAATATCCCTGCTCAATAAACTTGGCGAGCACATGTTGATCTGCTGAAGCAGGGTGACGGTCGATCAACACTCTTAAACCACAGAAAGGTGCAACTAAGGCTTGCGGTAAAATCGCATAACCCAGTCGAAGTGAAGGGAAAAGCACTTTACTAAAAGTACCCAAATAGATGACACGTTCAGGTGCTAAACCTTGTAAGGCTGGAAAAGGTTGCCCGTGATAACGTAGTTCGCTGTCATAATCATCTTCAATAATCCATGCTTGTTGTTGTGATGCCCATGCCAATAAGGCATGACGACGAGATAAACTCATTGGTATACCCATCGGGTATTGATGAGAAGGGGTAACGAAAGCTGCTCGTGCATGAGGAGCAAGGTTGATGGCTGTCTTGACTTGGAATCCTTCCTCATCAACAGGAACACGAACAATTTGGATGTTTTGTACAGCATTTTCTAAAATGGCTGATGTTCCACGATAAGCAGGATCTTCGAGCCATACCTGATCCTTTGGTTCAAATAAAATTTGACTGCAAATATATAAAGCTTGTTGTATGCCATTGGTAATCACAATCTGTTCAGGTTGGCAATGAACTGAACGAGAACGACGAACATACTCTGCAATTGCAACTCGCAATGACCATACGCCCTGAGGATCATCATAGCCTGAGGGTAAGCCTTCTCCTTGAGCGCGATAGCGATTGCCAAATTTGCGCCAGACATCATTGGGTTGAGTACGTCCGGTAGGAACAGATATCGCAAAGGGTAAATGGGGCAAAGGTTTAAATTCTTTTAATATCTCGGCATAGGCTTGTGCGGCTGCTGTCAGATTTGATTTAAATGTATTGGTAACAATGTCTTTTTGATGTTGTTGATGTGGCGTGTTGATTAAAGACTGTGCAACAAAGGTTCCCTTACGTGGATGTGCCTCTAAAACACCTTCTGCCAGTAATTGATCATATGCCTCAATTATCGTTCCACGGGAAACACTTAAGCTGAGCGCCAATTCACGTGACGAGGGCAAAGGATCACCTGCCTTTAAATCTCCTTGTTGTACAGCTTCTCTGAGGATCTGTATCAGTTGTGCAGTCACTTTGCCTTGCTGTTTGTTGAGCTTCGATATTGAAGGAAGCTCAACCACTTTTGCCATTCTCGCCATAATTCTGGACTACTTAAATAAATACAAACTGGTACTTTTGAATAATCCAATTAAATCAGAAAATTTACAATAGGAAGTTCATGTTTAATGACTGTTTTAATGATTGAGAGTGAGAGTGAGAGTGAGAGTGAGAGGAGTCGACCATGTATATCCCAAAAGATTTTGAAATCACTGAAGTGAAAGAGATGCATCAACTGATGTGTGAATATCCGCTGGGAATACTGTTGAGTCATGGCACACAGGGTCTAGATGCTAACCATTTACCTTTTGAACTACAGTTAGAACAGTCAGAGTTGGGTACACTTCATGCCCATGTGTCAAGACAGAATCCTATCTGGCAGCAGCTTCATGATGGTGATGAAGTGTTGGTGGTATTCCGTGCTGGAGATGCTTATATTTCACCTCAATGGTATCCAAGTAAACATGAACACCATCGACAGGTGCCAACATGGAACTACAGGGTTGTACATGCGCATGGCAAAATCCGTATTCATGATGACGAGCGCTATGTACGAGGTGTAGTTGCACGTTTAACTCGGACACATGAAGCAACTCAACCTACCCCGTGGAAAATGTCTGATGCTCCCAAAGATTATTTAGAACCGATGCTTCAGGAAATTGTTGGTATTGAAATAGAAATCACGAGACTGCAAGGCAAAGCAAAACTCGGTCAGAACAAAGATCATCGAGATATTGTTGGCGTTGCCAATGCATTATCTCAGACAGAGCATGGTGTAATTGCTGATGCAATGTATCAGGTTGCAGCAGAGAAAAATAAATAAATACTCATCTCTATGTGGGTAGAAGGAGAATTGAATGACTTGGCTGACATCTCAGGTTTTAGAAAATGATCATGTCATTTTAAAACCGCTTGAAATACAACACATGGAAGCGCTAATAGAAGCTGTATGTGACGGAGAACTATGGAACTTATGGTTTACACATATCCCAACGCCTGAGCAAATGAGGGCTGAGATTCAGCGACGATTAAACTTACAGACTCAAGGCAAGATGTTGCCTTATACCGTCATTGAAAAACAAACAGCTCAAGTTTTAGGCATGACCAGTTTTATGAATATCGAAGCGGTCCATCGCCGTGTCGAAATTGGTTCAACTTGGTATCGACAATCTGTGCAACGAACACATATCAATACAGCATGTAAGCAGTTACTGCTAAGTTATGCTTTTGATCACTTGGATTGTATTGCAGTTGAGTTTCGCACGTCCTCATTTAACTTCAAAAGCCGAGCCGCGATTGAACGTTTAGGTGCAAAACTCGATGGCATATTGCGTAGCCATCAAATTGTGAAAGATGATATTTTGCGTGATACATATGTGTATAGTATTTTAAAAAGTGAATGGGCTGCGGTACGACAACATTTAAATTTTTTGCTTGACAAGTCGAATAATTCCAAAAGTATCTAAGCAGCTTAAATCACCATGAAAATCAACTTGATTGCCAAGGATGCTCTATATTCATGGCAGTCACTTGTTGATTGCTTTTGATTGATAAACATTCGTGTCGGTCAAAGCACTAGTTGATTAAATATTTTTTATTCGATAAGCATAGGAATGTTATGACTCTTGAACAGACATCAATTCAAGACAATTAGGCAAATTGCTGTCGTTGTAAAATCTATTAATTTAGTTGATATAAAGAATATGCGAAGTAGAGCTTAATATATGATTAAAGTCATGTTAATAAGAATAATATATTTTTACATTAAATCTAGAAGGTAAAAAATACATCCCCTGAGTATATTGTTCAATTAGAGAGTAAAATGAATTTCTTATTTATATTACAGAGGGTTATAATTATTTTTAAGTATTATTATTTGAAGTGATGCTTATAATTTGTTGATAATATTATGCGCATCTTATTTTAAGGGGATTGGAAATAAGTTTAATAATAATAAAAATATTGTAGTAATAATGATTAAAAGAGCATAAAATTCAAGCAAATGCTGTTTGCAATTGACTCAATGAAACTAAAAAAATTCATATTTTGTTTAAAATTAAACCTAAGGAAACTTATTCTATTTTTGGCTGTTTTCAGTATTGTTATCCTCTTTATTGCATCTTTATTCGTAAACTACTCTATTCAAAAAAAAGAATTATTAGATACGTCTTTATCTGTGAATATGGAGTATGCAACGAAGATTGCGCAAAAAACAGATTCTCAAATTCAGACGGTATTAAAACAACTTGATTACAGTGCCATGTTATTGGGGCAATCATTTGATGACGAAAAATTTAAACAATCTGAAGTAGACCGCCTCAAATTTCAGTCTAACTTTTTTGATAGTGTGATTATTTCTGATAAACATGGTCGAATCCTCAATTTTTCACCATCGAAAATTGCATTGAATAAAAATGTAATCAATAGAACATTGGGCTTTACTGAATCTTTAGATACCCAAAAGACCGTGATTACAAGTCCGTATTACTCAGTCAAAAAGAATTTGATTGTGTTTATTTCACAACCAATTTTTGATCGGCATAAGAACTATCTAGGTTTTGTAGGTGGTGCGATTTATTTGAAAGAAAGGAATATTATCAATGAGTTATTGACCATTAGTTTTAATTATAAAGACAGCTATATGTATGTGCTCGATAGCCAGCATAAAATCATTTTTCATCCTGATGTTCATCGAATAGGAACATATGCAACAGACAATACAGGTCTGGATTATATGGAGAAACATTCGATAGGGAAAATCAGATTGATCAATAGTAAGGGGGTTGATAATTTAGCGGGTTTTGCAAAAGTGAAACACACCGATTGGATTATTGTTTCGCAACAACCCACGCATAAACTATTAGAAAAAGTACCCAACCTTATCTATAAAATTATTGCATATATGCTTGTTTTTTATATTCTAATTTTTTTAATTATCTGGAAAATTTCCTATTATATTTCTGCGCCATTAAACCGCTTGGCAACGATGGCGAGCCATTTAAACAATCCAGAAACAGCCAATCAAATTAAAGATGTTGATGCGCTCTATTATGAAGTCAGGAATTTTAAACGATCCTTGTTGCAAAGTTCTTCAAATTTTAGCAAACGAATTTCCACACTCAACCATTATGTGAATACTGATCCTTTGACAGGGCTGTATAACCGTCGTGGGATGGAGCTGCATATTGAACGCTTGATGAAATCCAATATTCCTTTTGCCATTATTGCTGTAGATATTGATTACTTTAAAAAAATCAATGATCAATATGGGCATGAAAAGGGGGATATGGTGTTAAAGCGTACGGCACAGCATATCAAGGACTGTGTACGAAATATTGATATTTGTTGTCGAATTGGTGGCGAGGAATTTGTCATATTAAGTCCGATAGATAGCCAAAATTTAAGTATCAATATTGCTGAAAGAATTCGCCAACTGTTGGAAAAAAGTCCAATTGATGATATTCCCGCAGTGACTGTGTCGATTGGTATTGCACACTGGCCTGAAATATCTACAGATATTCATAAGGTATTTAAAGCTGCTGACGAATATTTATACTTAGCCAAAGCAGAAGGGCGTAATTGTATTCGCTATAAAAAATAGAATATTGAAGCGTTAAAAACCTTTGTGAATATTATGTGATAAATATATAAAGATTATATATTTATCAATATTTTATTGTCTGTATACACTCAATGAAATATTAGATGATTTGAGTGAGTATGAATAAGTTATTAGCGTATGGATTGATTACCATTTTTAGTACAGGGTTACTGCTTTCAGGTTGTTCAAAACAGACACAGGATGATAAAAAATCCATTGATAGCAATCAGATCAGTACACTCAATATAGGTTATCAAAAAGCAGCATTAAAATTGATCGTGGCGAAGCAGAATCAATTGTTTGAAAAACAATTCCCTCATGTAAAAATTGAGTGGAAAGAATTTCCCGCGGGTCCTCAGACTTTAGAGGCTTTATCTGTCAATTCAATTGATTTCGGTTATACCGGTGATGCACCGATTGTATTTGCATTATCCGCGGGGAAACAATTGAATTATTTAGGTTATGAGCAATCATCTCGTCAAGCTCATGCAATTTTATTGCCGAATCAGAGTTCGATTAAAAGTCTTGCGGATTTGAAAGGTAAACGAATTGCATTAACCCGAGGCTCAAGTGCGCATAACTTTTTGGCTGAAACTTTAAAGCAAGCTCATCTATCATGGGCAGATATCCAACCTGTTTGGCTGACGCCTTCAGATGCACGTGCTGCTTTGGATAAAAAGGCAATCGATGCTTGGGCTGTTTGGGACCCCTATATTAGCGCTGCTGAAATTGATGGAAATGCAAAAATTTTATTTGAGTCTACAGATTTGCCAACGACCTATAGCTACTATTTGGCACAGCCTAATTTTGTCAAAAACCATCCAAAGGATGCAGAAAAAGTATTGGCTGTATTAAATCAAAGTGATCAGTGGATTAATGCTCATCCATCAGAAGCAGCTGAGATTTTGGCGAAGAGCACTGGTTTAGATGTCAAAGTGACGCAAAAAGTCATTGCTAAAAAACCAAAACCAAATCCTGTTGCGATTTTAAGTTCAGAGGCTATTGAATCTCAACAAAAGATTGCAGACCTCTTCTATAGTCAAAAGTTGATTCCTAATCAAATTGAAGCTGCACAATTTGTTTGGAAACCTGCTCAATAACATGAGCATTGGGTATGTAAAAAATGGCAATAACTTTAATTCTTAGCGTGTGATTTAGTCACGGTGATGAATGGGTTTTATTGAGTAAGCGCAAGCTAATTTGTCGAGCAAGACGATAAAAAGCTTGCGCAATTTTTTAAACCATATTATTGTCATAGGACAAAATTAATTTGTCATGGGTTTTTTATGGAGCACTTTGTTACGCCGAGCAATTTAATTGGGTTGCAGCAAAACTTTAGTGAGGTTCAGCAACAGATTACAGCGATATGCCAAAAAATAGGACGTAATCCCGCAGAGATTCGCTTATTGCCTGTGACCAAAACTTTAGCGATTGAAAAAATTGAACAGGCATATCAATTAGGCTTTTGTAGTTTTGGTGAAAATAAAGTGTTAGAGGCGAAAGCCAAATATGAAGCGCTACAACATTTACCAATTCATTGGATTTTAATTGGGCATTTACAAAGCAATAAAGTGAAGTATGTAGCCAAATTTATTGATGAGTTTCATGCCTTAGACAGTTTAAAACTTGCAGAAAAACTAAATCATCGCTTATTACTCGAACAACGTAAAATTCCTGTTTTTATTCAGGTAAATACCTCCAATGAACACAGTAAATTTGGTGTTGAACCTGAACAAGCCTTAGCTTTAATTGATCAGTGTCAGCAGTTTACTCAGTTCAAAATAATTGGATTAATGACGCTGGCTATTCACAGTCAAGATGCTGTTGAGGTGAGGCGATGTTTTCAGACTTTACGTGTACTAAGAGATCAAATTCAAAAAATTTATCCTGATGTCCAGCGTTTATCTATGGGGATGTCTGGAGATTTTGAAATTGCCATCGAAGAAGGTGCAACGGATATTCGCGTTGGGCAGGCTATTTTTGGTGCAAGAGCACTGCCTGATCATTATTACTGGGCGGAGTAAGCCAAGATGAGTCAACATTATCAATTAACCATCTATCAACAGGGCAAATTATTGGGACATTTTCAAAGCCGTTCTATGCACGCTTTAATGAAAATTAATACTTTGTTGAGTTATTTACAGCATACAACCGAATTAAGCTATGAGTTACATCAAGTGATTGAAGATTCGCGTTTTCTTATGCAAAAAGAGGGGACGATGCAGCTCTTGGGAAGTGAATATATCTATCAGCCCTGTTCGATGAATATTTTGTCGCAGGAGATGACATGAGTTATTTAATGCCCGTTTATCAACCTTTAGCCATTGAATTTCAACGTGGTCAAGGGTGCTATCTATGGGATCACCAAGATAAGCGTTATTTGGATGCTATTTCAGGTGTCGGTGTCACCTTACTTGGGCATGCTCATCCTGATATTCATACGGAAATCGTGGCACAATCCCAAACATTCTTACATCTTTCCAATTTATTTAAACATACTTGGAATGAACGTCTTGCTGAAAAACTGGCACAGATTACGGGTTTAACCCAGACTTTTTTTTGTAATTCAGGCACAGAAGCCAATGAAACGGCAATTAAATTAGCTCGTTTATATGGTCATCAGCGAGGCATTCAATGTCCCAAAATAATTGTCATGCAACAGGCATTTCACGGACGTACATTAGGGGCGTTGTCTGCAACGGCAAAAGCTGATTATCGACAGGCTTTTGGTCCCTTACTAACAGGTTTTGAGTTTGTTGCATTTCATGATTTGGCTGCAATTGAAGCTTATCAAATTGATCCCGATGTTGTGGCAGTGTTGCTTGAGCCAATTCAGGGTGAAGCTGGGGTGAATATTGCTTCAGCATTTTATCTCAAGCAACTCAGAGCACTATGTGATCAACAGGATTGGTTGTTGATGTTGGATGAAATCCAATGTGGACTCGGGCGTACAGGAACATGGTTCTATTATCAACAAGCTGAAATTTGTCCTGATGTACTCACCATTGCCAAAGGCTTGGGCAATGGTTTGCCGATTGGTGCCTGTTTAACCCACCCTAAGTTGGGGCAGCTATTACAGTCAGGCTTACATGGTTCTACCTTTGGTGGAAATCCTCTAGCCTGTCGTGTGGCGTATCGAGTGTTGCATCTACTGGAAACACAGTATTTATCCTCAATTCATGCAAAAGGTTATCACTTACTCGATTTACTACAGTCCAAATTAACAGGTTTAAACAATGTGCAATCGGTTCGTGGTGTGGGATTGATGATTGCAATTGAACTGATCCATCCGATTGAAAACCTGACAAAAATTGCCAGTGAAGAATTTGATATCTTAGTGAATGTCACCCAAGGAAAAATTATTCGCTTATTGCCACCTTATAATATCAATAGCACACAAATTGAATATTTAGCTCAACAAATATATGGCTTGCTTAAAGTCATTCATCCCATTGAAAAAGTAGCGTGACCAAGATGAAAATGATCTATGCGATTCAAACTTTGGCATTTGAAGATTTAGGCAGTTTTGCACAGACGCTGAATGACTTAAATTATCAAATTCAGTATTTACAGTTAGGTGTCGATGCCTTGGATGAGGCTCTTGCTTCAAAACATCCTGTTATTTTGTTGGGTGGACCGATCGGCGCATATGAAACGGCTAATTATCCTTATTTATCGGATTTAATTAATGCACTACGTACCCGTCTAGCTCATCACTATCCAACATTGGGTATTTGTTTAGGTGCTCAGTTAATAGCAACGGCTTTAGGTGCAAAGGTGTATAAAGGGCATATCAAAGAAATAGGTTGGAGTCGATTAACCATTACCAGTCAAGGCTTTGCCTCAGCTTTAAAGCATTTGGAAAATGTTCAGGTATTACACTGGCATGGTGACACCTTTGATTTACCTGAATCCGCTAAACGCTTAGCAGGTTCAATTTACTATCCCAACCAAGCCTTTGCTGTGGGTCTCAATATTCTGGCATTGCAATTTCATGTTGAAGTTGATCCAAAAACATTAGAGCGTTGGTTGATTGGACATACGACTGAACTCAATCAGGCGAAGATTGATATTTTAAAGTTACGTCAAGAAAATGTACTATATGGGCAATACTTACAGAACAAAGCCAAACTGTTATTACGTGATTGGCTTAATCACCTCATTCCTGTATAAAACTCGATATAGATTTTTTATGAAAATTAAAGGCAACAGCGCTCAGGATATTCAAGATAATATTCGTACACTGATCAATGAAGGGCAGTTAAATGAAGGCGACTTCTTGCCCAGTGTCCGTGAGTTAGCAGAACAACTTGGGCTGAACCGAAATACGGTGGCTGCTGCCTATAAAAGTTTAGTGTCGATGGGCATTGTGGTGTCTAAAGGACGTTTAGGCACACAAGTCAAATCAAAACAATCTTGTCGCATATCAGAAGGCTTTCAAGCATTAAATGAGGGCACAGTCGATTTGGCTCATGGTAATCCCCACCGAGAATGGTTACCAACTCTAAGTCAAATCAATTTTGGTCATCTGAACAGCAGTTTATATGGTGAAAACATCTATCATGCTGAATTATTAAACATTGCCCAACAACAGGTTTTTGCAGATATTCCTCAACCATTTTCAATTGAATTTACCTACGGTGCAGTCGATGCGATTGAGCGAATACTCGCTGCCTACCTCGTTCCTTCCGATTTAGTGGCTGTTGAGCAACCAGGATTTATCACCAGTATCTCTGCAATTGAACATCAGCAATTTAAAATGCAACCTTTTACAGTCAGGAGCGATGGTTTTGTTCTTGATACAATTGAACAAGCCTTATATGCAGGCGCGCAAGCATTGATTATTACGCCACGTGCGCAAAATCCAACAGGCTATAGTTTAGATCGCACTCAGGCTGAGAAAATTTCAAAACTATTGGAAAACTATCCACATGTATTGGTGATTGTTGATGACCATTTTTCAGTACTTTCTCAAACCTGTTACCAACATATCATTCCCACCACAACAAAGCACTGGGCTGTAGTACGTTCAGTATCCAAATACTTATCGCCAGATTTTCGTTTTGCATTTGTTGGTTGTGATGCTGAAACTTCAGATAGATTGCGACGAAAATTGAATGCAGGTTCAACATGGGTCAGTCATATCATCCAAGAAATGGTGTTCCAGTTGTTCAGTGCTGAAAAATTTCCGGTCAACTTAAATCAGGCAAAATCTTATTACCAACAACAAAATCAAAAAATTGTGCAGTATTTACAACAGTTTAATATCCCTTGTGCGATGCATTATGATGGTTTAAATATCTGGCTTGAATTGCCACATGCAGACAAAATCAGCAAGATTTTATCGCAACGAGGTTGGTTGGTACGTTCAGGACGAGATTTTAGCGTCAATCAAGAAATTGAAGGCATAAGAATCAGTACGGCTGATATGACAGAACAACAGATGAAAGACTTTTGCCAACAATTTGAACAGATTTATCAAGTTATTATTAATTTATAAATCAATTATTTATTTAAAAACAATGGGTTTAACTTATACTTATTTTAAGAGTTTTGCAGGTAATTTTGACGGTACTCAATTTAAATTTTAGGATTTAGGATATGGCGGGTACTTGTTTCGCGATTGAGCAGTTCTGCTTGAGATCATTTCAATATTAAAGCGAACGGAAGATTTTCAAGATATTGGATGATTTCTACTAAACTGTCTCATAAAATAGCAAATTGTTAAAAAAAATTAAAATAATAATTCATTTTTTAGACAATATATCTTGAAATTATAAAGGTAAACTTATAAAACAGTATAGTCGTATTAAAAAAGGCTGCTGTGATGACTTCTCGATATAAACCTAAACTTAACCCCATTAAAGTCATTAAAGATTGGCAAGGTGAGGATTGGGATGTCTATGAAGAGTATAAGACAGAGATCGGTCAAATCATTTACAAAGGTCGGGCGTATAGTACGACCCGTGGCAGTTATGCCTGCATCCTAACACCAGAACTGGCAGATTTTATACGGCAAAACTCCCGTCAAACTGTGATGAAGCAATTGAATTTTTCAGGCATCAAAGTTTCTCGACTTCGAAAAGAATTGAATATTCAACGGGAAAAAGTGGTATTAAATCATCAATGGGCAATCGAACATAAAGATGAGTTATTGGGGGATGGTTTTGAAGATTTGTATCAACAATATGGTTTAAACAAAGATCAAGTCAGTAGTTATGCTCGCTATTTAAGATGTTATGCAAAAGTCAAAAAACCTCATCCACAACGTATCGAAAATAAGCGTTGGCTTTTGGCAAATCAAGCAATCATTACCAGCTCAACAATGACCATGCAACAGATTGCCGAACAATTGCAAACCACCAAAGAAAAAATTGTGATCGCAAGAAAGCAGTTAAAAAGGCTTGCCAATTTGAAAATGAATATTTGATTAATATGGATGCTTTATTGAGATGTGATAACTCTATCAGTCAGTCATCAAACTATGCGTAAAATCAAAGATATGCATGTTTATTTTAATATCTATATAGAGATGAATTAGACAGGTCTGTCTAGACTTGGGTTGTAATTTTTAGTACACTACATCACAATTTAAAACCCAATAATAAACTATGTCTAACAATTTTTACGCTGCCTTGGATCAAATAGGACTAAGCTCCCAAAAACGTGCGATCCATGCGTCTTTTTCAAATTCGTTATTAAACGATCAAGTTTTTCTGCAACGTATTGATGGAACACATGAACTGAATAAAGGTGTTCATCTAGAACTTATTTGCCTCTCAACGAATGGAGCAATACCGTTAAAACAGTTTATAGGTGCTCAAGTTGCCATTGATATTGTTAATGATCGGTCTGAGTTAAATCGAATTTCAGGCATTGTGACCAAAGCAGATGTGGGTGTCTATGATGGCTCTCTTACAATTTATCGTTTAACTGTAGAAGATCCAACTGCTTTATGGAAACAGCGTAGAAATTCTCGGGTATTTATGGCGAAGTCGGCTATTGAGGTAGTTCAAACCATATTTCAGGAATGGGTGAAACGTAGTCCGCTGTTTGCTTCAAGTCTCACTTTAGATCTGAGTGGACTAACTAAAGACTATGATGTTAGACCATTCATTATGCAGAATAATGAACTGGATGGCGAATTCATTCAAAGACTTCTTTCTGAGGAAGGGATTACAACTTTAATCGATGAAGCACAGCTTAAAGTTTCTAATTCAAGTGAACAAATCCAACCTCAAAAGCTACGTTTAATCGATGATAATTCCCAATATAAAAGTTTAGATCGTAAGAACATCCGTTTTCATCGCAGTTCCGCGACAGAACTCACGGACAGTATTACGACGTTTATCGGACAACGCTCAATCCAACCGACGGCAGTGCATATCCAACGATGGCAAGCAGATGCATTGGAAACAGAAGAGGGTGCAGGCTCAGTTCAAAGTAACCATCAACACAGTGAAAACTACGACAACACCAGTTTAGGTTTAGAACAAGCTTGGCACTTTAGCCCAGCATGGATACAAGACTTGAATGGTGAAGATGGTGCAACCAAATCAGGCAACAGTCAGATTGAAAAATTCAATGAAAACCTAAGCAATTACTACGACTCACAAGCCAAACGATTTACAGCTACTTCCACTGTACGAGATGCACATGTTGGTTATTTTTTTGAGCTAGATGAACATCCAACCATATCTCAACTAGAATCCCATGATAAGCAGTTTCTGATCATAGCGAAGCGCTTTTATAATCAGAATAATTTACCGAAAGACTTGACCCACCAAGTTGAAACTTTACTCAAACAAAGTGATTGGCAAACCAGCAATATCATCACAAACAACAGTGAAGAACGCCAAGCCAATGAATTGGTTCTACAACGACGCAATATTAAGATTGTTCCTGAATATAATCCTCTAACTCAAAGACCAACTGCTCATCCAATGCGTGCCAGAGTTGTTGGCTTAAGTGGGGAAGAAATTCATGTTGATGAATGGGGACGGATTAAAGTTCGCTTCCTATTTACTCGCAGTGAAGATCATAACCATGATGGCGGTGCAGGCTCTAACGACAATGACACAGATTCAGCTTGGGTCGATGTACTCACCCCTTGGGCGGGTGAAGGCTATGGGGCACGGTTCCTACCGAGAGCAGGAGAGGTGGTCGTTATAGATTTCTTTGATGGTAACCTTGATAGACCATTTGTGGTGGGACGTATCCATGAAGGACACCGCCATCCGACTAAGTTTGATGACAAAGGCAAACTACCAGAGACCAAAAAACTTTCAGGCATTAAAAGTAAAGAATATCAGGGTAGTGGCTACAACCAACTGAGATTTGACGATACGACCAATCAGATCAGTAGTCAGTTGCACAGTAGTCATGGCGCGAGTCAACTGAATCTCGGAAAGCTTAGTCATCCAAAAGATAAAGCGGAAAGTGATGATCGTGGTGAAGGCTTTGAACTAAGAACTGATCATTGGGGTGCAGTAAGAGCAGGGCAAGGCTTACTGATTTCGACCTATGCTCAAGATCAAGCCAAAGGTGATCACTTAGAGAGTGAGATTGTCAAAAAGCAACTTGAAAGCAGTCAGACCAACAGCAAAGCTTTAAGTGATATTGCCAAGAACCAAAAGACCGATGAAATTGAGTCGATTGAGCAGCTGAAAGAATTTAAAGAACAGCTTGAACAAAAAATTGCGATATTCAAAAAATCGCTACTTTTATTAAGTTCGCAAGATGGGATCGCTTTGAGCACCGCAGAAGACATTCATATTTCTGCAGATGCTCAAATAAATCAATTTGCAGGAAACAGTATTAATCTAAGTACGCAAAAGAATTGGATTGCACATGCGCAAAACAAACTGAGTTTATTTGCTGCGCAAGGTGGGATTAAAGCGATTGCAGCGCAAAGTAAAGTAGAGATTCAAGCGCAGTCAGATGCTTTAAATGTATTTGCCAAGTTAGGTATTACCATTTCATCGACCGATGATAAAGTTGTGATTAGTAGCCCTAAAGAAGTTGTGATTACAGGTGGTTCATCGCAAATCGCATTGAATAATTCTGGAATTTTCCCCAAAACGGGTGGAAAGTTTGAGGTCAATGCTGGGCAGCATGTGTTTCAGTCCGCAAGCAGTGCAAATGCTAATTTACCAAAGCTTCCTAAGTTAAATATGAAAGAAGGTACATTTGAAATTTTTCATGAATATGTACATGGCAATTTTGTAGAAAATGGAAAATATGAAGTTGTTGACACTTTAGGGAAGGTATTCAAAGGTCAATTAAATAAACAAGGCCACGTATTACTACAAGGACTTGCTCCAGGTGTAAAGAAAGTCACACTTTGGCCAGATGAAAGAAGTCCTTTAGATGAAGCGAGTGATTTTAAAAGAGAAAACTACGCATCCATTCTTCCTGATAGTGCTAGTTTAGGAAACATTGTTAAAGATTTCATTACAAGTAAATTACCGAAAAATGAAATAACTAAAGCGTTAAGTGATGTAGCCACTTCTAAAAAAAGTACAAATAAAAGTTTTGCAGAATTATCTAAAAATGGGTGTTTTTCATGAGTGATACGGTTTTATTTATTGATGAAAAAAGTAATGAATTTAAAAAGGCACTCGCTGAGTCACAACAGACGGCTGATATATGGATTAAAGCTGCTACACATGGTGTAGTAACATTAAATGATGTTCAAAGTGTGCTTTTGAACACTCCTCCTTTTAGTCTAGCCTCTGATATTATGTTTTCGGCTTATGACATTATTGAGGATACAAAAGCACTGATCAATGATCATACAAAAGTTGAAAATTGGATTTATTTAGTCATTGATATTATTCCATTAATTCCATTTCCTGCAACTAAGGTTGTAGGGCCACCAATGAAATATGGGATGCATATGGTAAGGAGTGCAATTCGTAAATCTGGTGGGAAACTAGCATTCAAAGATGCTTTGATTCAGCAGTTGCAAATGGTTTTACATGAGCGGGTTGCTGGACAATTTTTTGATGCGACAGAGTATCTAATTAATAATATTGATAAAATCAAAAGTGATATTCAAACAAAAATTAAAGAATCAATAGATGCTTTTATTAAAACAGTCGATGACCAATTTAAGAAAAATAAATTAGATCCGAATAGGTTTTATAACGATGCTGTTAGTCAGCTTAATAAAGCTAGTCAATATGATGCCGTTTTTCCAACTAAAGCTGAACACTTTAAAAATTTTGCAGATTATTTAGTTTTAAACCTTCGTGGCGTAACAAGTGCAAAAACAGGTCAACAAATTCAATCAGCAAATATGGTTATTTCTGCTGCAGAAAATATATGGAATTCTGTTAAAAGTATTTTAAGAACAATCCAAAATGCAGCTAAAACATTTGTAGATAAAGCTTTTGGGAGCGTTGGTGATAGTGATGCAAGTAGTTCAGGTGTGTACTATTTTTTATTTACATTAAATGCCTTAGCACTTGGAGCATTGAAAAAAAGTAAAGTTGGTCAGAAAGTTTTAAAAAGCATTGAACTACGTTTTGCTGCAATACGGAAAAGATTTCAGAAGAAAACAAAAGGTAAAGAAGATCCTTGTTCATCAAATAAGTCTACTCAAAAAGCAGCTTCAAAACGAAGTGTCCAATATTCAACTGGTGAAGAAATCTTTACTCACTATGACTTTCATTTGAAATATGCTCCATTACTTGGTTATAGGACGTATATCTCGGGTTCTAAAAATATTAAAAGCACTTTAGGCTTAAAATGGCAATCATATTTCAATAAAGAGCTTTTAGAAAAAAAAGGGAAAGTTTACTACCTAGATACTGTCGGAAATCAAATTGAATTACCAAGATTAATCAAAGGTAAAAAATATTTTATTCCTGAAAATGACATTGAAGTTGCCCTTTTAGAAAAAGATACAGTACAAATTGCTTTTAAAGATGGATCAAAAGAAGTTTATAAAAAACTTAAGCATACATATAAAATCGATTATATTCTCTATCAAAAAGTAAATACGCTTGGATTTATTTATGACCAAAATGAGAATTTGACAGATGTTGTTATCAAGTCGGATGGTGCTCAGCTTGGACAGCTCGGTTTTGAATATAATGAAAAGAAAATTCATAAAATTTGGCTGATTGAAAACGACAGGATTAGCCGTCTACTCGCATCATACCAATATGATGAAAATGATGACCTCATTCAAGCAACGACTGAAAATCAATACAGCTATAATTATGAATATAAAAATCATTTAATTACACGTTACACAGATTTAACAGGTGTAGCGATGAATTTTGAATGGGCAGTGATAGATGACAGTGATAAAGTGATTCACGAATGGATGGATGACGGAAGTAATGAATTCTTTTTTGCTTGGGATGATTCAATTCGAACTACCTATGTCAAAGATGGTTTAGGGAATACGACTGAATATTACTACAACAGTAATGGTTATACAGATAAAGTGATTTATCCTGATGGATCAAGTGAAATATGGATTCGAGACAAAGCCGATCGAATAATCCAACACATGTATCCTGATGGAAGCTCTGAAAAGTTTAAATACGATCAACATTCCAATTTAGTTGAATATTGTGATCAAGAGAGTAATTGGACGTATTACCAATATGATGAAAATTCTAATCTAATTTTTGTTCGTGATTCATTTGGTTACTTGTGGGTTAATGAATATGATCAAAATAATAATCTAATTAAAACAATCAATCCGCTGAAACATGCTACATCATACCAATATAATGCCAATGGATTACCCGTTTCAATTAAGGATACCAAAGGTGGTACAAAATCTCTGCAATATGATGAAAGTGGAAATCTTGTTGAATATATAGATTGTTCAGGGAAAACTACAAAATGGTCTTATGATGAGTTTGGACGCTTGTCTGTAGTTCAAAATGCACTGAATCAAAAAATTGAATATTATTATACATCATTCACCCGAGAGCTAAGAGAGCCAGTTCTTAAAGGACTTCCACTCAATGCTGTTGGTGAGTTGGAAAAAATAAAATATGCCGATGGCACGGAAGTTCATTTCATTCACGATGCCGAAGGTCGCTTATTGGCACATATTGATGCGAATAAGCAAATTACAAAATATACCTATACCGCTTCGGGATTAATCCATACTCGTACAGATGCCTTAAATCATAAGCTTCAATATCAATGGGATAAGCTCAGCCGATTAAAAAGGTTGATCAATGAAAATGGTGCAGTCTATGAGTTTTTCTATGATGTTATGGGGCGATTAACCAAAGAAATTGATTTTGATGGAAATGAAACCAAATATGAATATAACCAAGATTCAGGGCGATTAGCCACCAGTATTGAGGTTGCTTCTGCACATGGACAAAAATTACAAGATCAACTCTCACCACAAGATCGAGTTCAGCATTTTATTTTTAATAGTCTTGGGCAACTCGAACAACGGACAGTAGGTTATGGTTGTGGCAAAGAACTTAACCATGTTCAAACGGAAGAGTTTGCTTATGATGCCAGCGGTAAATTGATTGATGCTAAAAACTCAGAAATGCATAATCAATGGTTCTATGATGCAGTTGGAAACCTAAATCGAGAACATCAGAGTGATTTAAAGCTCAAAACAACAGCAGTATGGAAACACAGTTATGATGAAATCAATGATCGAATCAAAACCATACGACCTGATGGACAAAATATTGATTGGCTTACTTATGGTACAGGTCACGTTTTAGGTTTAATTCTTAATGGGCAAGATGTTTTAAGCTTTGAACGAGATGATTTACATCGTGAAACTATGCGCCATTATGCCAATGGGATAAGCCAAGAACAAAAGTACGATGATTTTGGACGCTTGATGCAACAAAGCATCGTTAATGGACATAAATCGGGCTACGACTCGCCAGCAAAACAAAATAATGCAATTCATGAGACTCAACAGCTTATTCAACGGCTTTATCAATATGATAAATCTGGTGAGCTAATCCAAATTCAGGATAGCCGTAGAGGTAATTTAAACTATAAATATGATGCTGTAGGTCGTTTGTTGGAAGCAAATTCTAGGTTGGGTAAGGAAACTTTTAACTTCGACCCTGCAAGTAATATTATTGAGCCTAAAAATACTCAAAAGTCACTGCAGACTTATAACCAAAATATAGACGATACAAACTATGGTTATAATCATCTGGTTAATAATGTTATCAAAGAATATTTAGACCAGCAGTATCAATATGATGCTTATGGACAGCTCATTCGTCAAAAATCATCTAAAGGTGATTTATATCTAGAATGGGATGTTTTAGGTCGGCTGCAAAGAACAAGCAATCAAGAGTATTCGGCGGATTATCGTTATGATGCTTTAGGGCGTCGTATCCAAAAACGCAGTAAACACCACCATACAAGTGAAGAACAAAATATTCTCTATGGCTGGGATGGTGATACCCTCGCCTATGAATCGACAGAAGACGCGACTAAGCATTATATCTATGAAAAAAATAGTTTCATTCCTATGCTACAAGCGGTTTATACAACATCAATAGATATTCATCAAACACCTGACTGGACAGATAAAACTTATAGTGTTTATCGTGATCCTTTATGGAATACAACAAAACAAAGTAAAGGTTTTGATGACGTTTGGTTCTACCATTGTGACCACCTTGGTACACCACAGGAAATGAGTGATCATACAGGTGCAATCATTTGGAAAGCGCAATATAAGGCTTGGGGCAAATGTAAAGTAGAGAAAGCTAAATCTAATTTCTTCGAAAATTCTGAAATTATTAGCAACAACATCCGTTTCCAAGGACAGTATTTCGACCAAGAAACAGGTCTTCATTACAACCGATATCGATACTTTTCGTATAATGTTGGACGATATATAAGTAAAGATCCAGTTGGATTGTTTGGTGGCATGAACACATATCAATATGCACCAAATAGTAATTTCTGGGTCGATCCATTAGGTTTGAAAGGAGTAAGTGTAAAGCCTGCACCCGTAAATTCACCATTTGATTATTATTTAACACTAGATAGTAAAGTTTATCCTGAAACTGCTGGTCATATTAAATCAGCTATTGCTAGAGGGCATGCATCCATAGTAACTGTGGATCCAATTAATGCTCCAGCAAGACGAAGATTAGCTATGAAAGGCCATCCTTGTAAAACGGGATATGATCGAGATGAATGGCCAATGGCTATGTTTAAAGAAGGTGGATTAGGTGCAAGTGTAAAATATATTAAGCCATCTGATAATAAAGGTGCTGGCAAATCAATTCAATTAGGTCTTGCCAGTGCGGGAGTTTTACCCGGTGATAAAGTTAAAATCTTTGTAAAATAGAGGTGTAATATGAATGTAAAGTTAGAAATTTTAAATGAGTTATTAAAGTATGATTATCAAAAGGAATATTTTAAATCATTGGAAAATAATTTTGATATAAAAGAAAGTGATAAAACTTTAGAACTCGTTAGATTGGTTTATAACTTATTTGTTCAAGAGTTTGATAATTATTCTGTGATCAGAGAATTTTTAGATAGTATAGAGTTTTGCGATTTTAATCGTAAAAACTCAATCCAATGGGCAAGTCTTTGTTATTTATATCAAATTAAATATGTTGTAAATGAAGATGTTAACATAAGAAAAGAAATTCTTTCTATTTTAATGAAAGATCTTAATGATAATAAAGTAATGGAAGAAAAGCGTTTTAATCGGGTAATAAATGGAAGCGAAATAGCTTCTAGAATCGAGACTAGGAACAAGGAGAAAAAATTGGGACTAGAATTTTATTATACTAACTCAATAGTATTAATAATTGATATGTTGAAAAAAAATATATATGAGTTCAAAGATAAAGAAGACTCTTTTTTATTACAAGATAATATTATTTATGAAATTAATGAGTTAAAAAATATTTTACCTAATTTAAAGGAAATTTTTTAAATTGTGAATATTAATCAATATGGGGTCTTTTTTCATAAATTTAAAACGATCAATTGATTGATCGTTTTTAAATCAAAATTGTTTGAGTATTGATGCGTAATTTAAAAATGAGATATCTTTATATTCAGTTTAAGTGATTAGCGGGCATTTGAATTATACTTGAAGCCAGCAGTAAACTCGGTAAAGAAACCTTTAACTTCGACCCTGCCAGTAACATCATAGATCGTTACAATGATGACAAAGCCCAACATCAAGATCAAAACCATGCACAACGAGCAGAAGAAAAGGTTATGGCTATAATCGCTTAGTCAATAACGTGGTCAAAGAATATTTAGACCAACAATACCAATATGATGCTTATGGACAATTGGTTCGACAAAAATCCAATCAAGGAGATTTAAACCTTGAATGGGATGTCTATGGTCGAATGATTAAAAGCCGTAACAGCCAATTCACCGCAGAGTATCGTTATGATGCCTTAGGTCGTCGTATCCAAAAGCATAGTAAACATCACCATACAGGTGATGAACACAACATCATCTATGGATGGGATGGTGATACATTGGCTTATGAGTCAACAGAACATGCCACCAAACACTACATTTACGAAAAAGACAGCTTTGTGCCGATGCTACAAGCCGTTTATCAAAGCTCAATAGAACTACACCAAACACTTGATTGGACAGATAAACCTTATAGTATTTATCGTGATCCTATATGGAAAACCATCAAAAAAAGTAAAGGCTTTGATGATGTATGGTTCTATCATTGTGACCACTTAGGTACGCCACAGGAAATGACAGACCACTCAGGGGCAATCATTTGGAAAGCACAATATAAGGCATGGGGTGAGCTCGTGTCAGCAAAGCAACGCTTTGCACGAGCGCAAGACGAGAGCTATGCTCGAAGTGGTAAGTCTGAAAAAGCTAAATCGAGTTTCTTCGAAAACAGTGAGATCATCTCAAACAACATTCGTTTCCAAGGTCAGTATTTTGATGAGGAAACAGGGCTTCACTATAACCGCTATCGTTATTACTCGCCTTATGTGGGACGGTTTGTAAGTAAAGATCCAATTGGGTTGTTGGGAGGTAATAATTCTTATCAATATGCATCGAGTTCAACGGGTTGGATTGATCCTCTTGGGTTAATGACTCAATGTGAAAAAAGTCAGAAAATTTATAATGAAAAATTAAAGGAGATTAAACATCTTATCGCTATTCATGATTATACTAATAGACCAAATGCTAAATTGAAAATAGCAGGTGGAGTTAGTGGTTCGATTGGTTATACAAAAGCTACTGGAATATTAGTTGGACCAGGTGCTGGAGATCATGTTGAAAAAGGAAAAGGATTACTTACTAGCTTTAAAAAGACTATGAAAAGTGTAGATAATGCATTCAGTCTGTGTGTGAAAGATAAAGCAAAATTACATATGTATGCTGATCCATATATTAAAAAGTTAGAAGAGGCTTTGGCAATGCCTGTAAGAATACAACCAACTGGAAAGCGAATATGAAATATCTTAATCATAATATAGAATTAATGAAAATTAAAAAACTAAATGAAGATGAGAAATTTGAATTTTGGGTACATCCAAAATATGTAATAGGTTTTAATAAAAAAGATTTATTACACTTCAACTCAGAACTGAATTATATTAATAATCACTATAATAATGAAGAGGTTGAGTCGCCTGATGTTGTAATTGTTGATTATTTAACCTCATGTTTAAAGGTTGATCAATATCAAAATGAGTCAAATAAGTATTTTATTAAATATACTGATATGTTGGATGCTCTATTTTTCTTGATTAAAGAATTATTATCATCAAAGGCTAGTTATCCATTTGCTTGGTGGGGGGAGTATTTAATTGACTCTGATAATTGTAATCGAGTTTTTGAAATTATATTTAATGAATTTATGCAATCTAAAAATAATCATGTTAAAAATCTATTAAGAATATTCTGTATTGAATTGCTATCTGATAAATCTAGAGATTTAAATGAAAAAAACAATTTAAATTTTAAAAAAATAGAAGATTTTCAAACGGAAAATACTTTTATGTATTAAATGGCTTAGTTTTACAAAGATTTAAAAGTTAATACTTCCCAAAGTAACTTAAATTTAAGAAAGAACTTGGGGTAGTGTAACAGCTTGTTCATATAAAGGTGTAATCATTTGGAAATAAATTTTAACTAAGTTTAAATAAAAGAAGCTTCATGATGAGTGAAGTTGAAATATTTACTAAGATGGACAATGTGGTTTCTGATTTAAATAAGCTAATTCAATCAGAAAACTTTCTCAATGGTATGTATACCGATTTAAAAAGTATTATTATTCATGATGCAGAGGATGCTATTACTTTTTCTACAGATCAAGATGTAGATTACTTTAAAGGAAAAGAGTATCAATATTGGACTCACATTATTGAAATGCAGGGAGATGGTGCTTATTTACATGATTTTGAATTAGAATTACCACAAGATATTTATGAAAAATATCAAGATAAGCGTTCACAATCATATGAAAAAATAAACAAAGTATTATTTGAAATTGCTGATAACAAAGAAATTGATGAAGATCTCCAAAATTGTTTAAGTGGCGAATTTTTCTATCTATTTAGGTATCTTGTTTTTGTAGATATTTTACCTGAATTTTAGGAAAATATACTAAATATATTGAAAGAAGGGGGTATGCCATGTGGATGGAAAGGCGATTTTCCTAAAGGTCAAATGATTGTTTATAATCACAAAAAATAAGCTGTATAAATACAGTCAAAGGATCTGAACTTCAAATCTTGTATATTTAGTTAACCATAAGATTGAGTCTGAATTGAACAGGGCTCAATCCTTTTAGTTTATATATTCCTCTAATTCAAAAGAGCACCTCTCAATTAAAAACTAATGTAGGGATTCAGTGAACCAACACTTTCTCTAAAGATTCAATACTCTGATAGTGCCCATTAATGTAAGCATCCGCTGAATCCCCACTACTAAAATTAATTACATACGCTTATTTTCGACCCACTTATTTTTTAATAGGTACACCGCAGGAAATGACTGACCATACAGGTTCGATCATTTGGAAAGCTGAATATAAAGGCATGGGGTGAGCTCGTGTCAGCAAAGCAACGCTTTGCACGAGCGCAAGACGAGAGCTATGCTTGAAGTGGTAAGTCTGAAAAAGCTAAATCTAATTTCTTTGATAACTCAAAAATTATAAGCGACAACATTCGTTTCCAAGGTGCATGAGCAAAGACAGAGCATTGCTCTGTCTGAAGCGCAAGGATCAAGAAACAGGATTACATTACAACCGCTACCGTTATTATTCGCCTTATGTAGGGAGGTTTGTAAGTAAAGATCCGATTAAAATTTTTGGAGGGCTTAACTTATATAACTACACATTGAATCCTATAAATTGGGTAGATAAATTAGGTTTAACACAGTCCTCAGGATGTACAGTTTATTCACGACCAGAGGTAATATCTAAAGTTTCTTCAATTGTTAAACTACATCAAGGAGCGATTAAGGAGATTGCTCCGGATGCTGGAGTAGGTATTCGTGGTAGTTTAGTAACAGGAGTTCGATCTAATGGGCAACCTTGGAGTCAGCAAGAATCGGATATTGATGGCTATGTTGCTTCAAAAGCATTATTTGGTGATGGTACTAATCGATATCCGAGAGAACTCAAACCAATTGAAAACTCAATAAATGGTGCCATAAAATTAGCATTACCTTGTCTAGGAAATAAAGAAAAAGTATTTTCTTTCAAAACCCAAAGACAAAACTTTCCAACAAATGCTGAACGATTTGGTGAAAAAATCGTTAAAATTTTTTAAATATAGGTTTAATATGTCTTTAGAAGGTCAATTAAAATATTTACAAAAAAATCAAAATTTATTTGTATATGTTTATGAATGGATTGATAATTTAAGTTATACAAGAAAATGTCAAGTTAATGTTTATGGTTCTAGTTTGAATATAATTAATGATAAGCTAATTGATGCTGGATGGAATGGTGATGGTGAAATATCTGAAATTTGGATTCCTCCATTTGTAATTGGTTCTATTTTAAACGAAGAATTAGAAGATGGTTATAATCTTATAAATAATTGGAAATGCGGCTATATACTTTGGCATGTAAAACAAAAAAGTGATGGATTATCTTTTATTGGTTCTCTTAAAAAATTGAATATTCCTGATTACGCTCTTTAATAGTCAGCATAAACGATTGCAATTATTGAGAAAGCTGAATATAAGGCATGGGATGAGTGTAGAGCTGAGAAAAACAAATCTAATTTCTTTGAGAACTCAGAAATCATCAGCAATAATATTCGTTTCCAAGGACAATATTTTGATGAAGAAACGAGACTTCACTATAACCTTTATCGTTATTACTCGTCTTATGTAGGAAGCTTTGTTAGTAAAATCCCGATTGGGTTGTTGGGTGGAATCAATATTTATCAGTATGCTCCTAATCCGATTGAGTGGATTGATCCTTATGGGTTAAGTGCTTGTCCAATAAAGGTAGATATAGTTCGATACAAAAAGGATAAAGTTACTCCTTTAGCTGGTAGTTATACAAGTGGCGTAAACAGGGCTTGGGCTTTAGAGAAGCAACTAGTTACATTGACAGGCTATGGTACAACTAATTGGACAGAAGCTCAAAAAACTGAATTAAAAACTACTGGTAAGGTTAAAGGTTATACAGGTCATCATATAAATAATGCTGCTTCTGCACCTGAATGGGAGGGAGATCCTAGAAATATTGTATTCTTAACTAACTCTCCAAATGGTGGGGAACACAAAAATGGTTTACAAGGACACAGAAACAGTCAAACTGAAACCACAGGCAAATGGACTAATCCAACAACTGGAAGACTAATTGATAGGGCGGAAATGATGAGGCAATACAATCTAGCAAAAGACAAAATGGATAAAAAAGGATGTAAATTATGAGTTTAGATAATTTAAAGAAATATGCTGAATTTGATAAAATTACAGAAGGAAAAAAAGTTAATATTGAATTACCATCTGATTTTTTAAGTTTTGTAAATGCTGTTGGTTCAGATAGTCTTATACTTGATTGGTCGGCTGAAAATATTACCTTATATGGTATTTATGATATTTATAATATGCAAGATGTGTATTCAAATGATCTGAGTTTATACGTTTTAGGGGATATTATAGCTAATCCAATTTTTTATAGTTCAACTACTGATTATAAAGTAAAAATTGCTAAACATGGGGTTGGGAAAATAGAATTAGAACCCTTAGCCAAAAATTTTGAGGAGTTTATAGCTATATTAGATTGTTATGTACAATTATTTTATATTACTTACAATAAAAAAATACTTAATGATGATTACGAAGTATTAAATGACTTTAAGGATAATTTGATTGAGGAATTATTAAACATTACTGATGAAAATTGTATAAATACATTTATTAAGTTTTTATAAGTAATTCATATTTATTTAAGTCAAATAATATTTTTTCCATTGACATGAGTAAAGCTCATGTCTGAAGTACAAATGTAAAGAAACGGCTTATATTACAACCGCTACCGTTATTACTCTACATTTTGTAGGGCGGTTTGTAAGTAAAGATCCAATTAGGCTTGATGGAGGCAATAACTTATATCAATATGCTCCTAATAGTATATTTTGGATTGATCCTTCAGGTCTACAGCGACAGCAACAAAAGCAAGAAGTATGTGAATTACCTGAAATGGTTGATGTTTATCACTATACTGACAAAAAAGGATACAATGCTATTTCTTCACAATCTCCTTATATTTTTAAATCTTCTGCACCAGATAAAGGTCATCCAAAAGGAGTTTATGTAACTACGATGTCACCTGAACAACTTTTGCATAAACCTGGTGGCTTTAAAAGCTATTTAGGTCTAACTAGTGATAAATCGGAATATTATTTTAAATTTAAGATAGAGAAATGTAAGCTGAAAAAAATTAAGGGTGGACGAAGTTCACATGTAAACTATATAGATCATGACTTAATAGTTCCACGTACTAGTGTTATTTCACATGGGAAAACTGATAAATAAGGGGGCATAATGCAGATTACAGGTTATGATTACGTAATTATATCTAATGTTTCACCAAATATTGCTGTTATTGAGTTTAATCATAGAATTAAATCAATGTGGAACAATGTTCAAACTCATTATATGGAAGAGTTAAATGATGAGAATTGTTTTATTACATATATCAAAAATAATGAAATGGAAGTTTTTTTTGATGAACATGCTTACTCAATAACAAGAGAAGGGGATGGTCCATTTTCACTGATTTCAAATAGTTATGAAAATATTTCTATGGACGTGAATACTAGAAAAATTTCTTTAGATACTGATGATTTAGAATTTGATAATGATGAATATAATTCTTACAAGATATTATTAAAGAATTCATTTCAGTATACATTAGTTTTACCTGAATCTTTAGAAAATGATTTTTGTCGCAGTATTTTTGAAGTTTTGGAAAGTATTTTAACTAAATAGACAGATTGGATACTTAATAGAAAAGGTAGTGATGATTACTATTAACATGCAAAAAACAAGCAAGCTGTCCACCAAAAGGAAAAACTGTTGCACCTTTCTTCAGATTAAAGAATACTGATTCTGATACAAAAGCAACAAAAGGTGGAGGTACTTTTGCTACTGGTGATTTAATGCCTATAGAGTTGAGGTTCTAATATGTATTTTGTTTATAGTGGGACAAATCCTTTTGAAAATTCTGATTTAACTTTGAAGTCAAGTATTGATGATTTTATTTATGAATCCATATTTGTTAATCATATTAATCTAAAAAAATATCCTTCTATTAAAAGAGAATTTTTTTTAGATAAAAATGATGATTATGAAACAATTGCATTTTTCAACAATGAAATAGATGTTATCTTAGAAAATTTAAATAATTATTTAAAAGAATTTAGTGAGGATAATCTTTTTGAAGAGAAAAAAACACTTAAAGATTTAATATTTATTATGCAAGACACAAAAAAAAATAATGAAAATTTGTATATTATTTATTAAAAATTAAAGGAAAAGACTTTGATGTTGAGGAGATAATCCTTTGGTAGATTCAGGTTTTAAATGAAGTTTCCTCACCAAATTAGTTCTGAATGGCTTTGTTGCACAAAGATTTAAAAGTTAATATTTACCCAAGTCACTCAAATTTAAGGCATAACTTGAGTATGAGGGCGACCTAATTCTGTGAATTTATTCAAGACTGCTACGCGTGCATGAATCTCATTCACCTGACTAGGGAAACTCCTTGATGTTAATTTATCGCCTAATAATTTGATGCAATACATCTTGGTTTCCACCAAACTTCGACGGTGATAACCAGACCGCTTTTCCAAAGGGATATTCCTAACCGTTTGACTGTTTTCAATAACACATTCCGCTCTATAGACCTCGCTTGCTGATCTTTCCATGGCTTTGCATTTTTTCTTGGAGGAATCACTGCATGTGCTTGTCGATCTAAAATGACTTTTCGGCAGTGTTTAGTGTCATAAGCACCATCGGTATAAACAGAGTCAATCTTTTCATCCAATGGAATTTGAGCAAGTAAATCTCCTCGTACTTGTGAATCACTGACATTGTTTGTAGTGAGCTGTACAGCACGTATTTGCAAGGTTTTAGCATCAATACCAATATGGAGTTTACGCCATTGTCGGCGATATTCAGGTCCATGTTTTTTGCGTTTCCATTCACCTTCACCTAGAAATTTTAAGCCAGTAGAATCTACGAGTAGATGTAGCCCATCGCTACTTTTTTGATAATCAATCACAATATCAATATATTTTTGTCTTCTACCAAGCGTGGTGTAGTCTGGCGCTATCCAGTCTAATCCGCAAAGTTTAATCAGACTTTGAACAAAGCCTGTAACCATCCGTAGAGAGAGCCGAAAGAGAGATTTGATCATTAAACAGCATTGAATAGCTATATCGGAGTAGATTTGATTTCGACCTTGTTTGCCTCGTGATTGTGCATACCATTGAGTCTTTAGTTCAAACCAAATTGATATATTTCCTCGATTGATCAGTGCTTTATTGTAAAAAGACCAATTCGTTGTCCGGTAGATTTTAGCTGTAGGTTTATTCATTTGAAAATTATAGTGTGGAATCAGCCTTTAGAGATAGGTTTGTGCAACAAAGCCGTTGGAACGTCAAAAAATCAAAAGAAAATAGAACAGGGGTTTGTATTAACACAGTCAGATCAGCTGTTGAGTCCACAATGAAAAAATATGAAGATGATATAAAGAGATTAGATCCCAATGCTTCTATTGGTTATAGAGGGAGTTTAGCTAGTGGCTATAAAAACTCGATTACTAAAGTAGGAGCACCATTTAATTCTAATGATTTTGATTTCGATGCATTTATAATAAGTGAGTATTTAGCAAATGATCCAACATATAAAAATAGAAGACGAGATGGTTCAGAAATAGCAGCAATAAAAACTATTGAAGATAAAATTGATAGTGAATTAAGATCAAAACCATGTTTAAAAGGGATAAGATCTGAAAGTTTTGGTTTTAGAATATTTAAAAACCATGAACTTGATGATTTAAGTCGAAAAGGCGATATACAAAAGAGACTATGAAATGAAGTATAGAAGATTAACATTTACATTAAATCCTAAATTTTATATCAAATAGAATGTAAGTTTATTTGACAAAGCATTTCAAATTAAGCTAGAAGAAACAGGTAAATTTGAAGAAAAATTAGGGTTTATTGCGCAAAATGAAATTTTTTCATTGGCATTAATGGATCGAGAGGATCGTGAATTTGGTGTATTAAATGATGAGGCAGATACCGTTGAATTCAAATTTATACAATACTTAAATGAAAATCAAAAAAATAATTTTGAGTTAAATACTTTAGAAACTTTCAAAAAATTTAATATAAATTGGGATAGCGGTATTTGGGTAACAGACGATAGTCAAGTTATTCGAATACATAATAGTGATCACTAAGCTATATTCTTTTTCAAGGTCAGTATTTTGATGAAGAAACAGGGCTCCATTATAACCGTTATCGTTATTATTCGCCTTATGTAGGGAGGTTTGTAAGTAAAGATCAGATTGGGTTGTTGGGTGGAAGCAATATTTATCAGTATGCTCCTAATCCGATTGAGTGGATTGATCCTTATGGTTTACAGGCAACTAAAAATACTTGTAAAGTATCCTTTGGACATAAAATTACAAGATATGTTTCTAAAGCGGAAGCTTTGGCAATTAAAGCAAATAATGGCTTAGTTCCTATTATTAGAAGTAATGGAAAACCAAGTGCTAAAGCTATTTGGGTTAATGATGGATCAGATTTTAATCCAGGAAAAGAAAAAACGAGAGTTGTTATTACTGTGACAGAGAAGGGGCGAGCTATTCTCAATAAAAATGTAGTAAATGATGAGATGTTATCCGGTGAAAGTACACATCCAGATGGTATTATGGTTAAAACAAATGAACCTGGTGCAAAAGGGATTGGAAGAAATGTCGTTCCTGAGTTTACTAAAGAAATAGAGAATATTTGTATTCAAACTAAAGATAGTGATGGAAAATGGAAATAAGCAACCTATTAAATAGTCATTGTTCTTTGTTTTTAAATTCAAGAAGTAATGACGAGTTTTTAATCGAAGATAGCTGGGTTATGAAAAAGGATTTTGATAATGACTTCAGTTTATTTTATGTGAATGAAAATGAAGAAATTGATTTGGTAGGAAACATAAAAGATTTTTTTTCGTTAAATTATATATCAAGTTTATATGATTTTTTAAATAAACAGGGGTATGAAGATAAAGAAATTGAATATGCAATAAATATTATTCAGTCTGTTGTTATTTCATTTTGTTTTAGAACAGAGTTACAATACTATGAAAATCAGTTTATAAAAACTTTTTTTTTATTTCAATTGATTTTTGGAAGCAAAGATAATTATCTGTATAATTTAAGTAACTTTTTCAAGTATATTTATGCTGATAAAGAGTTATGGTCAAATTTTAGTATTGATGAACGTGTGTTTTTAATTGTTGAATCTAAGAAATTGGATGTAATGAAAATTTTGGAAGCGATTTTAGGTAGAATGGAAAATAAAAAAATTTCAAAATTCTTGAATCAGTTATTTGTACATATTTTTAATGTAAATGAATTTGAAAATAAATTTGATAATTTTTATTCTATAAAGAGTGATAAATTTTATAAATATATAATTTGGGATTCTAAATATTTTAACTGTAAGGATTATTTAAGTGTTATTTTGGATTGTATTAAAATAAACCAAACCACTTTAAATATATTTGTTTCAAAAATGATATTGAATGGATTTGTACATTACTTCTTATCAAAAAAACATTATGATTTAAATGAAATTAATGAGTTTTTTATTCAAGAAAGTAATGATAATGAAATTTTAAGTAAGTTATATACAGTACTTTATAATTTAAATCAGGTTAAGTTGAGTTTTTTTGATTCAATTCCATACGTTGAAAAAAATATTGATCAATTTTATAAGTATGAAATTGTATATGGATTATGTTATAGAGATAATAATTTTATTATTAATGAATATGTAGGATGAAAATTTTTAATTAAGGTTATTCAGTTTTTCACTTTTAAGTTCAATTATTTTGAGGGGGTTATCATATTAGATATTAATTTTAATATGTATCGTTAAAGAAGTACGAAGCCAAAGCTATGCTTTGGCTTTAATTCAAAAAATGATGGAATTATCAAACGATTCAGTCAATCTTCATTTAATCAATGTTAGTACAAGTATGAATGCAAAATTGAAAAGGTGTAAAAAATGAGTAAATTTATTATGGATGAAAATTTTGAAATTTTTTATCTTGACGAAGGTTTTGGTCCTCCAATTTATTCAGAAGTTGTTTCAGATGACATCATCAATAAATATAAAGGGAAACTACCAAACCAACTCTTGGAGTATTGGAAAGCGTTTGGTTTTTCAGGTTGGGGGAATGGATTATTTTGGCTAGTGAATCCAGAAGAGTATCAAGATACGTTGGATGTGTGGTTAGAAAATATCGAAATCCAACCACATGAGGAATATTTTGTCATTGCTCGAAGTGCGTTTGGGGATTTAGAAATTTGGGGAACAATTCATGGTAATTGTTATACAATATCTCCTATTATGAATCAAATATTTCCAAATATACAAGATATAGAGACTGGTGAAGAAGACTTACTAATAAGAATATTTATATCTTCTAAAGAAAAAAAGCTTTTAGATATTAAAGATTATAGAAACAAACCTTTATTTGAACGTGTTGTAAAAAAATATGGAGTACTTACGAAAAATGAAATGTTTGGATTTGAACCTGCTCTTGTTTTAGGAGGTGAAGCCAAGCTGGAAAATGTACGTAAGTTACCTATCATTTCGCATTTACAATTTTTAGCCTCACTTGATACTCCACGTATGATGTTGGATATTGGTAAGTATGTAGATGAACAAGGTTTAGACTAAGAAAGCTTGAATGAATTGCACCCTGAAAATTGGATACTATTGGTCTAACTTGAAGGGTGTATTTCTAGGGTAAATATTTCCAAGTATTTAAACTTAAAATTGTTTACCAATTTTATCTAGCACTGATGGAGTTAAGCAAGTAGCTAAATTTTAATATAAGAATACCAATATGTACTTGATAAAATGAGATAAAAAATGAGTGAATTTATAATGGAAGATGATTTTGATTATTTTTATAATGATGAAGGTTTTGGTCCACCAATAGAGGCATTACAAGTAGATGAAGATACATTAAAAAAGTATGAGAATAAGTTACCTAAAAGGTTATTGTATTATTGGAAAGAGTATGGTTTCTCTGGCTGGGGCAATGGTTTATTTTGGTTGGTAAACCCTGCTGATTATGATGATTTATTACATAAATTTTTAGAAAAGACTAATTTTTTAGATAAAGATGAATTGTTTGTAATTGCAAGAACTGCATTTGGAGAACTTTTTGTTTGGTCAAAAAACTCAGGGGAGTCTGTGACAATTAATCCAACTATACACAAAATATTTCCAAGAATTTTAGAAGATGATTCATATGAACCTGATTTTGAAATAGATATTTTTTTCTCTTCGAAAAATAAAGAAAGATTAGACTTGAGAGATGAAAAAAATAAGTTGCTATTTGAACGTGCGCAAAAGAAACTAGGACCATTAAATAGATTTGAAATATATGGCTTTGTTCCTGCTTTAGTTTTTGGGGGGAGTATGGAACTTGAAAATCTAAAAAAAGTTCCAGTATTAGCGCATTTAAATATGCTTGCTGAACTTGCTGATACAGAGATTTATACACTTTAATATTTATGAATGAATTCAATTATATTAGATATTAATTTTAATATGTATCGTTAAAGAAGTACGAAGCCAAAGCTATGCTTTGGCTTTAATTCAAAAAATGATGGAATTATCAAACGATTCAGTCAATCTTCATTTAATCAATGTTAGTACAAGTATGAATGCAAAATTGGAAAGGTGTAAAAAATGAGTGAATTTATAATAGATGAAGATTTTGACTATTTTTATAATGATAAAGGTTTTGGTCCACCTGTATTTTCAGAACCTGTTTCAGATAGCATTATTAATAAATATAAAGGAAAACTACCAACCCAACTCTTAGAGTATTGGAGAGCATTTGGTTTTTCAGGTTGGGGAAATGGTTTATTTTGGTTGGTTAATCCTGATGAATATCAAGATGTACTGGATGCATTGTTAGAAAATATCGAAACCCAACCACATGAGGAATATTTTGTCATTGCTCGAAGTGCATTTGGAGATTTAGAGGTATGGGGAACTCTACATGGAAGATGTCTTACAATTTCCTCCATAATGAATCAAATATTTCCAAATATGGAAGAAATGAAAAAAAATGAAGAGGATTTTTTGGTTCAAATGTTTTTTGCTACACAAAATAAAAAATATTTGGATTTAAAAGATTATAGAAACAAACCTTTATTTGAACGTGCTGTAAAAAAATATGGAATACTTACGAAAAATGAAATGTTTGGATTTGAACCTGCTCTTGTTTTAGGCGGTGAAGCCAAGCTGGAAAATGTACGTAAGTTACCGATTATCTCGCATTTACAATTTTTAGCCACACTCGATACTCCACGTATGATGTTGGATATTGGTAAGTATGTAGATGAACAAGGTTTAGACTAAGAAAGCTTGAATGAATTGCACCCTGAAAATTGGATACTATTGGTCTAATTAGAGGGGTATATTTTTAGGGAAAATATTGCCAACTTATAAAATGCCTAAATATTATAGGCACATCTCTGTAACTTTATAGGCAACAGTGAGTTTGCCTTTTTTTATTTTATAAGTAGTAATTTCGATACTGCCAATTTCTGATAAAGATTGAACATGTGTCCCACCACAAGGAAATTTAGGCAGATCGCCAAAACCAACCTCACGATAACCTTGGTCATTTTGTTGCATCATACGGGGCAAATCACGGCGAATGTAATGCTGACATATCGCTTGAAGATGGATTTGATCGATATCTTGAGCGTTTTCTGACTGCGTAAATTGCACTTTTGCATCTTCAGGCCAATGCTGTGCCTTTACAGGATGCCACCCAAAGCTTTGCATGATATGCCCGATCAAATGACCTGCGGAGTGGAGGCGACTATAAAAATGTCTTTGTTTCTGGGCAACTTGGGCAAAAGCCAGACCCAGAGCAATTTCACCCTGACAATAATGAATAATGTCACCATCCTGTTGTACAACATGCACGACATTCACATCGTTGATTGTACCTAAGTCACTCGGTTGTCCACCGCCTTGAGGATGAAACGGTGTTTGTTCTAGCCGAACTGCAAATAAACCATCTTGATTTAATTCGCAGGATAAAACCTGAACGTCTGCACTGGTCTGGTCAGATAAATATAAAGCCTGAGTCATATTAACTTCTTCGCAAATTTCTAAGAAAGAATTATATGAAGTAATCCTATTGATGATAATCTAGTAAAAAATGAATTTACTTTTTCCTCATGAGCACAAATCAAAGCATTGCATTACTTCAGGAAATGGCTATTTTCGTCAAGGTTGTGGAGACAGGAAGTTTTTCAGAAACAGCACGACAACTGGGCAATACACCTTCTGCGATCAGTAAGGCCATTACTCGACTTGAACAGGCACTAGAAACCAGACTGTTGCAAAGAACTACACGAAAATTACGTTTGAGCGAAAGTGGTCAGCAAATTTATGGATATTGTCTTGAAATGCTCAATGCTGCTCAGGCAGTGATCGACAACACAGGAAAATTAAACAGTGAACCCAGTGGTACAGTAAGAATCAGCGTACCCAAAGCTGTGGGACACTATATGATTCATCCACATCTTGCTGAATTTTTAGAACGATACCCCAAAGTCGATATTCAACTGTTATTGGAAGATCGCATTGTTGATTTTATTGATGATGAGATTGATTTGGCGATACGGATTACCAATGAGCCAGCATTGGGATTAAAGGGAAGAAAATTAATTCAGATTGATCATGTACTGGTCGCAACTCCAGAGTATCTCAAACGTTATGGCATTCCACGAAAGCCTCAGGATTTAGTGGATCATCAATGTATCTATTTGGGTGAGCAAGCCAGCGACTCAAAGTGGAAGTTTCAAAAAGGCAATAAAACCACCAGTGTTGTTGTTAAAGGACGATATTCTGCAAATCATACTGGTATACGCTTAGATGCAGCATTAAATCATATGGGGATTGCAAGTTTACCTTACTTCGTTGCCCGTCAGGCTTTGGCAAACCATACTTTGTTGCAAGTTCTGCCAGAATGGTATTTTAAAACCTATTACAGTGGTGCTGCGTGGTTACTCTATCCACCGACACGCTATTTAGCGCCTAAAATAGAAGTATTTATTCAATTTCTCGCCCAAAAATTAAAATCCGAACCGACACTGAAACATGATGATTCCCATATTTAAAGGATGCTATGATTCTAAGATGTTGGTGGTATTTTAAGAAAAACTGATGCTAAAATCATTTAGCATCAGTGTGTTGAGTGTATATGTGCTGATTTAACCCAAACGCATTTTATAAATATTTTAAAATGGGGATGTGTTTGTTTTGATGTTTAAACTTGGAAAATTTGAGCATCAATGGATAGAGCAAAATACTCAATAGTATGGAGATTAACCATAAGGTAGAGACCTGATCTACACCATAGTATTGACCTTGTGTCGTACCGAAAATTTGCACTGCAACCAGATACAACGCTTTTAAAAGATATAAATGAACAATGTAGAAAAACATTGGAACTGAACCAAAAATAATTAACGGTTTAACCCATTTTTGTGTTTCAACTTTTTGTAAAAGTACCAAAAGAATAAGCCCCATACCTGCATTCCAAAGAATAAACAGTAACGAAGGTGGGTATTTGGTGAGGTTCATAAAGCTCATCCATGTTTCTGAGAATGTTGGCATAACTTGCCATGCTTGATCACCATAGAGATTGATGATTCTCAGTATGAAAAATAGTGCAATGCTGGATAAACCAAAGCGGAGCAAGATCTGATTTCTTTTTGCCGTATCATTGGACGGGGCAAAAACCTGATGACCAATACAATATCCCAGTGTAATCACACCAATCCAAGGCAAAACAGGATAAGAGGTTCTTAAACGAACAATGTCTCCAATTTCGATCCATCCACGGTCATGTAAGATGAGCCAAAGTTGGTGTAAAACTGGGATATTTTCAAAGGAGATTTGATCAAGTAGGTTATGACCAAAAATAATCATCAAGCTGATACACCATAGCAGTTTTTGCGGTAATCCAATCAGTGCTGCCAAAGCAAGCATACTTATGCCAATTGCCCAAATCACCTGTAGATAAATGACATCGGGTGGAAATTTCCCAGTCCATGCAAAGTTGATTATTAGCAGTTCCAGAAAAACTAAAAAAAGCCCACGTTTGATTAAAAATTCACGGGTCATCTGAAGGCTATTATTTTTTGCTTGATAAAGATATGCCGATAAACCCGTCAAAATGACAAAGACAGGCGCACATAAATGAGCCAAAATTCTGCTGAAGAATAAGGGTTCTTCTGTTGCTGAAATAATCATCGGATCTGGAACTTGATGATGCAGATAAAAGGTTTCTCTGACATGATCAACCATCATGATTAAGATAACTAAACCTCTTAATGCATCAATGGCTTGTAAGCGCTGGGAAGGGGACGTAGACATAAAGAAAAGATAAAATATAGTGTTATGATATACTGTAACATTAATTTTTCTGCTTTTAAAATTAAAAAATGATCAGTAAAGTTGATGTTTTTAAAATTCAAAATATTGCTGGTTCTAAGCGAAATAATTTTTTTATATAAATGATCAATACTATTCGCTTTTATGGATATTCATAGAGATGTGTTTAGTCTATTCACCAAGTCTTTAATTTTCTCAAGCCTTATTAATAAAATAAGGCTTGAGCCATACCGAATTTTTTATGGCGAAAGTATCGTTCTAGTACTTAATTTTCGTACTTTACTTGAGCCAACATTTATTATTTTTGTTCTAATCCTCCACCCAAAGCTTTATATAATTCAATTTGATTGTTCAATTTGCTTTGCTCTAATGTGAGTAGACCTTGTTGAGCAGTATAAGCAGAACGTTGAGCATCCAAAACTGAAAGATAATTGTCGATTCCTGCTTTAAAGCGAGCCGAAGAAAGTCGATAAGTGGTTTGTGTTGCCGAGACAAGTCGACGTTGCGCATCTAAACGTTCGTCTATATGAGCATGTGCTGCTAAAGCATCGTTAACTTCACGAAATGCTGATTGAGTGGCTTTTTCATAATCTGCAAGTGCAATCATTTGATCTGTTTCAGAAATTTTTATATTGGCTTTTCGAGTCCCCCAATCAAAAATGGGTAGATCCAGACTAGGTCCAATTGACCAAACAAAGCTACCTGATTTAAATAAATTTTGAAGATCTGTTGAAGCATAGCCAGCAGAACCCGTTAAGCTAATCGTGGGGAACATTCTTGCTTTTGCCACCCCCACATTGGCACCTGCGGCAAGAAGTTGGTATTCAGCAGCTTTGATATCAGGTCGATTATTGAGTAAATCACTGCTCAAACCCGTAGCAAAAGTAGCTTGTGTACTGATACGTTCAACTGCTTGATTGGGGAGTAGGCTTTGAGGAACGCTTTGTCCTGCCAATAAGTTCAGCAGATTTTGGGCTTGTGCGACTTGCGTTTTATAGGTGGCAACATCATTTCGAGCTGTTTCCACAGAAATCTGGGCTTGACGTAAAGGAACTTCACTCTCAATCCCTACATCAAATCGCTTTTTATTCAGATGGTAAGAATCCTGTTGGGCGATTAGTGTTTGCTTGGCTAAGCTCAAATTAGATTGTGCAAAAGCATAATCTAACCAAGCTTGAGTCACTTGACTGACTAAGCTAATTTGGGTGGATTGTTGCGCACTTTGAGTGGCAAGATACTGATTTAAAGCCACATCTTTTAAGCTTTTTACACGTCCCCAAAAATCAACTTCATAGGCTGTGATGCCCAGTCCGACTTGGAATGATGAATAAGGATTATTGGGATTAACCGTTGGGTTGACTTGTCTAAGCGCACTGCCATTGGCACCGATTGTCGGAAGTTGATCATTTTTAGTGATTTGATATTGTTGCTGCGCTCGTTGAATATTGAGCGTTGCTGTACGCAAATCACGGTTATGCGCTAAGCTCATTTCAATGACTTGCAATAAACGGGCATCCGAAAAGAAATCTGAATAGCCTTGATGGGCAATTGAGATTTCTGAGCGATTTAGAGCAGAATTTTGAGTAAAATTTTCAGGAATATTAGATTGAATGACAGGCTTTGGTGCTTGTAAATTCATACAAGCGGTCAAAGCAATGGATAGTGTGGAGGCAATCAATCCACGCAATAGGAGTGTTGATTTAGGCATGATTTTTACCCATTTATAAAAGGTGAAAACATCAGCAAGATCAGAGGAAAACATCAGTTTTCTTCTGATCTATTGTGTTGTATTAAAGTTGCGGGTCTTGTTTTGATGGTGATTTTGCAGAGAATATTTTTTCTACTGTGCCTAAGACAAAAATAAAAAATACCGGGACAAAGAAAATCGCTAAAATCGTCGCAGAAATCATGCCTCCAAATACACCTGTTCCTAATGCATGTTGAGTTTCAGAACTTGCACCTGATGCAATCACCAAAGGAATCACACCACAGGTAAACGCCAGTGAAGTCATCAGAATAGGGCGTAAACGAAGTTTAGCTGCTGCAACTGTGGCTTCAATTAAACTCATGCCTTCTTCTTTGAGCATCTTGGCAAATTCAACAATCAAAATGGCATTCTTCGCCGATAAACCGATAATGGTGATTAAGCCAATTTTAAAGAACACATCATTCATCATGCCTCTCGACATGATCGCAACAATTGCTCCAAAAATGCCCAAAGGAACCACCAACATGACAGAAAGCGGGATCGCCCAACTTTCATAAAGTGCCGCCAATACAAGGAATACGACCAACATTGAAAGTACCAGTAAAAATGCCATTTGAGACTCGGTTTGTTTTTCCTGTAAAGAAATACCCGTCCATTCATAGCCTATACCTTTGGGCAATTTAGCAATCAATTGTTCCATTTCTCGCATTGCATCACCAGAGGAAGTGTCGAAGTTTGGAATACCTGCGATACTTAAAGATGGTCGTCCGTTATAGCGATTATATTGTTGCGGTGCTTTACTCCATTGAGGTGTGACCACTTCAGACAGAGAAACCAATTGTCCTCTTGCGCCTGCTACCTTGAGACTTAAAATATCTTTTAATTGCATCCGTGATTTGGCATCCACTTGAACAATGACTTGTTGCATCCGTCCTTGATTAGGAAAGTCATTGATATACATTGAACCCATTGAGGTTGAAATAATGTCAGAGACATCAGAAAACTTCACGCCCAAAGCATTGAGTTTCTCACGATCAATTTTTAAAGAAATATTGTCCCCTTGTGGTAAACCTTCATTCCAGACCATATAGAACTTTTTATTTTTGGCTGCCATTGCCATCAGCTCGTCTTGAGCTGCCAGTAATGCAGGCATACCTAAATTTCCACGGTCTTGTAAACGTAAACTAAAACCTGAAAACGTACCTAATTCATCAATGGCAGGAGGTAACACCGCCATGGTTGCGCCTTCTTTGCTATTCGCCATGAAAGCGTTGACTGAATTGGTCATCTCTGTCGCCGTAGAAGTACGGTCTTTGAAATCCGTAAGCGTAGTAAATGCCATCGCAACGTTTTGACCAGCACCACTAAAGCCCCAACCTAAGATTGCTGTATTGCTTTTTACATTGGGATTGTCTTTTAGATGCTGTTCAAATTCATTGACAACGTTGCGAGTACGTTCTGCTGTTGCATCTGAAGGAAGTTGGAAGGAGGTCAGAAACCAGCCTTGATCTTCTTCTGGCATAAATGCGGTAGGCCAATATTTCATGCCTGCAAAGGTGATTGCTGTGATCACCACAAAGATCACCATCATTGGAATGGTATGTTTAATGACTTTGAGTAACAGTAATTCATATTTTTTGGTAACTTTATCAAAACTCCGATCAAACCATGCAAAAAAGCCTTTCTTTTGATGGTGACCATCAATTGGTTTTAGTATCGTTGCACATAGGGCAGGTGTTAAGATCAATGCCAAGAGTGCAGAGAATAAAATCGACACAGACATGGTCAGTGTAAATTGCTGATAGATAATACCGACAGAGCCACTGGCAAAGGCCATTGGTAAAAATACCGCAGCTAGCACCAGTGTTATCCCAATGATTGGGCTGGTGATTTCTTTCATTGCTTTAGAGGTAGCTTCTTTGGGTGGCAAGCCTTCTGTCGCCATAATCCGTTCGACATTTTCAACTACCACAATTGCATCATCGACAATAATCCCGATAGCAAGCACCATCCCGAACATGGTCAAAACGTTGATGGAAAAGCCCAAAAGGAGCATCACTGCGAAAGTCCCGAGTAGGGCAATAGGTGCAACGATGGCTGGAATCAAGGTATAACGGACATTGTGTAAGAATAAATACATCACAATAAACACCAAAACCATGGCTTCAAGTAATGTATGAATCACTTTTTCAATCGAAATTTTAACAAAAGGCGCAGTGTCATACGGGATGCTATACTGCATACCTTCAGGTAAATTCAATTTTAATTCTTCAATTTTGGCTCTTACACCTTCAGCAGTTTTGACTGCATTCGCCCCTGGGCTGAGCTGAATCGCAGCTGCTGTAGCAGGTTGACCATCTTCTAAAATGGCAAAGTTGTAGGCTTGTGAACCCATTTCAACCTCTGCAACATCTGAAAGCTTAATCACGCTACCACTGGTTTTACTCTTTAAACTGATATTTTTAAATTGCTCTACATTGCCCAATTGACCTTGAGCTGACAAAGGAACGGTAATCAATTGTCCTTTTGTCGCTGGAAGATCTCCAAGGCGTCCAGGTGCAATTTCAATATTGTTTTCACGAATTGCCGTATTTACATCGCTGATCGATAAACCATAAGAAATTAATTTATTTGGATCAACCCAGATCCGCATGGCTTTTTCAGCACCGAAAGATTGAACTTTACCAACACCTTCAACACGCTTGAGTTCTTCAACCACATTACGTACCAGATAATCACTCAAATCAACTTCTGAGTATTGTCCATTGGGTGAGTTGATACCGACCAGCATTAAAAAGCCTGATGAAGAAGCTTCTACTTGTAAACCTTGTTGACGAACAACTTGTGGTAACCGCGCTTCCACCGCCTTGATTTTGTTCTGTACATCCACTTGAGCCATTTCAACGTCAGTACCCGGTTTGAACGTTGCAGAAATTTCAGCTGTACCCGAGGTATCGGTTGTTGAACTATAGTAAAGCAGGTTCTTGACTCCCGATAATTCTCGCTCAATCAAAGTGACGACACTATCATTGATGGTTTGGGCAGTAGCCCCTGGGTAGGTCGCACTGATATTGACTTGCGGCGGAGCAACACTTGGAAAGCGTGCAATCGGCAATTTAGGAATACTCAGTACCCCAAATAGAATAATGAAAATCGCTATCACCCATGCAAACACAGGGCGACGTATGAAAAATTGTGACATCATCATTGAGCTCCTTGTGTTGCAGCTGATTCGGCATGTACAGAGGTATTCGCCGTTGTATTGACAGGAACTTTCCATACGCTTAGCTCAAGTTTTTGGTTAGGTTGGATACGCTCAATACCCTCAACCACCACTTTATCCCCGGCTTTTAATCCTTTATTGGCAATGTAATATTGCTCATATTGTTGTCCCAGCTCGATTGGGCGAATATCTGCTGTACCTTTGGCGTTGATCACATAGACTTGCGGTTCGCCGTTGATATTACGTTGAATGGCTTGAGCAGGAATCAGTAAAGCTTGTGGAACAGAAGCGCGGTTAATATCTACACGAACATACATGCCAGGGAGTAACTTTCTTTCAGGATTATTGACCTCGATACGAATAGTGACATCACCTGTTTCCGGATCTACATTAATGTCTTCAAACAACATTCTTGCTGTAACGTTATAGGGTTGACCATGACTGTTGGAAATTCGGAAAGTCTTTTGATCATTTGCAGACAGTTCACCATTTTGCAATGCAGTTTGTAAGCGTTCATATTCACTGATCGACTGTTTAATATCGACATAGACTTTATCAATCTGCTGTACTGTAGCCATTTTATTGCTGTCACCTTGACCAACCAAGGCTCCTTCTGTGACAAAGGATTGTCCGATTCGACCTGAAATCGGTGCGCGAACAGTGGCATATTGTAAATTGAGATTTTGACGTGTGAGTAAGGCTTTCATTTGTGCTACATCTGCAAGTGCCTGTCGATATTCTGCTTGAGCGTTGCTAACTTCTTGCTTACTGATGGCATTGCTCGGTAGCAATTGTTGATAGCGTTCTAACTGAACTTTTAAACGTGCCACTTCCGCTTCTGCTTTATTGAGCGATGCACGATTGCTGTTTACATCCGCTTGGAATGTTTCCGAATTAATTTTATAGAGCGCTTGTCCTGCCTTTACTTCACTGCCTTGAGTGAATAACACTTTTTCAATAATACCGCCGACTTGGGGGCGAATTTCAGCCGTACGGAATGCTTGTACACGTGCTGGGAGATTCTCACTGAAATTGACTGATTGAGGTTGAATGTTGAGTACACTGACTTTTGCAGGTGGTGTTTCTGGTTGAGCTGCCTCCTTGGAGCCACAGCCTTGCATCAGCAACCCGATGGATAAAAATAATGGAAGTAATAGATGCTTTTGCATTCTGTCCAAGCCTTGGGAGTTTTTGATGTTCACATTATTTTTGATGTTTGTGTAACCTTGATCAGCAAAGTGTGGAAAAAGTGTGGAGAAAAGCAGATAAATCAGCGTATCATGCAGATTGACAGAAATTATTTGATGATTCATTCATGTTTGAAGCCTCATTTTCTTTTGATTGCCGCGATAAACAGATCCTTGTTGTTGAGGATGAATATGATATTGGCGATATTATTGAGCGTTATTTAAAACGTGAAGGAATGCGGGTAATTCGAGCGATGAATGGGCGGCATGCAATAGAAATCCATTCAGCTCAACCGATCGATTTAATTCTTTTAGATATTAAATTACCGGAAATGAATGGTTGGGAAGTACTGAGTAAAATTCGTCAAAAGGCGCAAACCCCTGTCATTATGCTAACAGCATTAGATCAAGATATTGATAAGGTGATGGCACTACGGATTGGCGCTGATGATTTTGTGGTCAAACCATTCAATCCCAATGAAGTGGTTGCTCGGGTGCAAGCAGTGTTGAGACGGACACAACAGAATATTTCGGTTCAAAATAGCCACCTCGTTTATAAAAATATAGAGATCAATGCTGAGATTCATAGCGCCTATGTCTATCAACAAGATCAACGCGTTTTACTCAATCTGACCTTAACTGAATATAAGATTCTCAGTTTGATGATTCACCATCCGCATAAAGTCTTTACCCGCAGTGAATTGATGAATCATTGTTTGCCTGACAGTGATGCATTGGAACGAACGGTAGATAGCCATGTCAGCAAGTTAAGGAAAAAACTTGAAGAACTTGGGTTGCAACAGATGTTGATCAATGTTCGTGGAGTAGGTTACCGACTAGATCAGCCCTCAGCATCTACCTATTTTGAATCTTGATTGGTTTAATTCTGGTCATTTGATTTTCTGGTGTCGATCTTTAAATGTTGAATATACACGCTTAAATTTGTGTTTCATGCTGTGCCAATATTCCTTACTGAATAAGGCAATAACAATCAATAAGAGAATTTCACCACCAATTGCCATGACTGTCATCACCCATGCTTTATAAGGAATCTCCAAGAACGCAATGATAGGAAAGGCAATCCAATACGTCACGACAATCGCTAAAAGTATAAAACCGATTTTCTTGCGTAGATTTAACTTTTGTTTAATCATCTCACTCAGCGCTATAACATTTGATCGTGTGATTGTTTGCAAGGTTTGCGGAGAAATGATCTTTAAAGTGCGGAAAAAGTGTGTAAGATCAGAAAAAATGAACCTATGATATGGATCAACACGTGGTGAATAAAGCTGGAAAGCTTATGAAGAATAAGTCAGGAATCAGTAAGCAGCTGTTCATTGCACTCAGTATTGTGAATTTGAGCGTAACATTATTCTCGGTTTTGCTGGGTTATATTATTTATAACTATGCCATTGATGTCGGTTGGATTACTTTAAGTTCATTGCAAGGGGAATGGACCGACTTTCATTTTGTCGATTGGATCTGGTTGTCTACGGTTGTTTTTTGCGGGTCGGTGATTTCATTGATTATCGGCATGCATCTTGCGCAACGGTTTATTAAGCCGATTAATTTTTTAGCAGAAGCCGCTGAGAAAATAAGCCAAGGTGATCTTTCAGCACGAGCAGATGACCGCCAGATACATTCTGCTGAAATTTCTGAATTGATGCATAACTTTAATCATATGGCACAAAAACTTGAGCTTTCAGTTAAAAATGCTCAGGTTTGGAATGCTGCAATTGCGCATGAACTTAGAACGCCAATGACGATTTTACAAGGTCGCTTACAAGGCATTATCGATGGTGTTTTTGAACCCAATGTGGTCTTATTTAAAAGCCTGTTAAATCAAGTTGAAGGTTTATCTCATTTAGTTGAAGACTTACGCACATTGAGTTTGGTCGAAAATCAGCAGTTAAGATTAAATTATGAATGGGTCAATACACAGGAAAGTATTGAACGTGTAATTAAACTGTTTGATGATCGTTTGGCTCAAGCCCAACTTATTCCTCAGCTGGATTTGACGACAACACCTGTATATTGCGATCGACGTCGTATTGAGCAAGTTTTAATGGCATTGATTGATAATGCAGTACGCTATGCACATGCAGGTCAATTGACTATTTCTTCAAAAGTGATTGATCATAACTGGATTTTACAGATTGGTGACCAAGGACCAGGCATTGCACAAGAGTATCAAGACCATTTGTTCGATCCATTTTTTAGATTAGAACAGTCGAGAAATAAAGAGTTTGGTGGAACTGGTTTAGGGCTGGCTGTGGTACACGCGATTGTGATTGCTCATCAGGGCACGATTAGATATCAAAATAAAGATTCGAATAGTGTTTTTACCATCCAAATTGAGCGCAATGAATAAGCGACGCTGAGCAAAAGTATTGCCAGAAATTGATTGATTTCTGGCAAGGATAAATTAACCTGAGTTCGATAAAAATCCTTGATGAAAGATGATACAGTCAAACCGCCTGATTATTCATACAAGTGACTTGGATGATTCATTTATTTTGTACTTTTTGAATCATTGATGTTCTTGCTATCGTGAGGCGACATGGATGTCGCCATGTTGAGCGGGGGTAAAGGATAAACCCCTCGCTCAACGAAAGATTTTTGTCACTTTTCATCTCTGAAAAGTGAGGCATCGCCTACGCAAAACAATTTAAACTTTAGAAGTAAAGCGTGGCAGTGCAAGCTTTAGATCATCAAACAATCTATTGATCGCCTTCATTTTATTGATCAGAGAAATGAAACTATATTGATGGTTGCGCTTACGGAGTTTCGCTCCTCATGCCAAAACAAGTATGGCGAGCCCTTGCGGAGCTCCGCTCCTCATCCTAAAATCGGATGAAAATCCAGCAAAAATCCAAATAGATTTATTATCTTTCAATGAGTTGAAGATTTAATTGCATCGAATTCACGTTAAATTAATTTAAAGGCATACGGTACTCAATCACCCCAGGTTTCTCTGCTACCCAGTCATACAGTTTTTGTGCTGTATGATTACTTTGTTGAGTGTGCCAATACAGGCGTGCGCATCGGGATTTTTGAGCTTGTTGTTTAACATATTCAATCAAATGTTTACCGATCTGTTGACCTCTGGATTTTGGTGAAACATAGAGATCTTCAAGATAACAATAATCCTGCTCAGCCCATGTCGAGCGGTGAATGACATAGTGAACAAAGCCAAATACAGTGTCTTCATGTTTTGCCACAGCACAATAAACAGGTTCGGCATCAGAAAAAAAACGTTGCCATGTGGTTTGAGTGACTGCACTTGATAAACTGACTTGATAAAATTCTTGATAGGCTAACCAATACGCTAACCACTGTGTGTAGTCCACTTGGGTGACAGGTACAATTTGAATTGATAAATTTTCCACAGATATTCTCCAGTCGGTATAAGTTTGAAAGCAGAGAAATTAGTGTAATTTTATTGTGGTATCTTCATAAGATACAGTTTTGATCTTTTTGAGAGTACCAGTTGCTTTGAGACCTAAAAAAGGGAGTCTTAGTCTCCCTTGTTTTGGTCAGGTATGTCATAGAATTCCATAATGTCTAAATCACATCTATGGCGAATAGTGGGTATGATAAAAGTGTAATGGTAAAACAATGGTTTATCTTTTAAATTTTCCATTTAAGATCACATAGGACATTAATCCAATGACTAGTCCCCAAAAAGCCCCTCCAATGCCCAACAGATGAATATTTGCAGCAGTGGCTAAAAAGGTGATCAGTGCAGACTCCCGTGTGTCCTGATCATGCATTGCATTTGCCAAACTTCCTGCAATCGTTCCCAGTAAAGCAAGTCCAGCCAACGTTGCAATAAAAACACTCGGGAAAGCACTAAAGAGGCTTGCAAGCGTTAGCCCAAATATTCCAACCAAAATATAAAATATACCTGCAGCAATACCTGCAATCCAGCGTTTAGATGGATCAGTATGAGATGCTTTCCCTGTACAAATCGCAGCAGTGATTGCGGCAAGATTAAATGCATGAGAACCAAAAGGAGCCATTAAAAAAGAGCCCAAACCAGTGATCGTAAATATCGGTTTTAAACTGGTTTGATAACCATCATTTCTAAGTACCAAGATGCCCGGCATATATTGACCTGTGAGTGTGATTAAAAATAAAGGCAGTGCCACACTCAAAAGTGCATTGACTGAAAATGCAGGTACGGTAAAGACAGGCGCAGCCAATTGCAGTTCAAATGCTGAGAAATCAATACGGGATTGTAAAATTAAAAATATCAAACCTAGCCCAAGTACACTGACAACAGCATAGCGAGCAGAAATTCGTTTAGTCAGCATGTAAACAAATAGCATACTGATCGCTAAGACGGGATCAATACTGATATTGGAAAATGCAGAAATGCCGAATTGTAATAAGATTCCAGCGAGCAGACCTGAACAAATGCTTGGAGGGATATAAGCAATCAGTTTTTCAAAATATCCCGTCATGCCTAAAATCACAAAAGCCAGTGCAGAAATCAAATAAGCTCCGATGGCTTCCGCATAAGGAATGGTGAGCAATGCTGTAATCAAAAAGGCGGCTGCTGGTGTTGACCATGCTGTAATAATTGGTTCTCGACTGATCCAACTTAGTAGAATGCCTGAAATCCCAACACCAATGGAAATAGACCAAACCCATGAAGCAGTCAGTTCAGCACTTAATCCTGCTGCTTGAGCAGCTTGAAAGATTAGAATAAAAGTACCACCATAGTTGACAATCACCGAAATCAATCCTGCGACAACAGGATGAATCAGATCAGAAGAAAATACTCGAAATGGGCGCCGTTGAGCGTGCATAAGTCAACCCCAAAGATTTTTAATCATGTGTTTAGAGCCCAAGCACTTGAGTAAAAGATGTCTTTTTTCTCAATGATTTGGAATGGTCCGATTGAGTGTAGTTTTGATTGTGGTATTTTTATAAGGTACACTTTTGATATTTTTGACAGTACCAGTTTTCTTATGCGCTCACCATCTTCAGCTGTTTTTCCACATTTGATTTTGCCAGAAGGACAGATCAAAGATGGTTTATATCGTGTTTTGCGTGATGCTATCTTGGATGGGCGTTTGCGAGCAGGAAGCAAACTGCCTTCAAGCCGTGCTTTGGCAGAGATGATGTCTATTTCTAGAAACTCAGTTCTGGCTGCGATAGAACGTTTACTGGATGAAGGTTATTTGCAGACCAAACCGAGTTCTGGAACCTATGTTGTTGAAATTATCCCTGATCATTTGATCAATTTACCCTTAGATACAAATTCGACTTCAGTCCAGCCTCCTCAGCAATTAAAGGTTAATCCGCACATCGCAAATTTGTTGCCCGCATGGCAAAAACAAAATGTTTCTGGACAGGGAGAGAAAATCTTTCATGTCGGTGTGGGCTGTACTGATTTATTTCCACACCGACTCTGGGGAAAGTTGCTGGGAAAAGCATGGCGTCAGTCTTATCGACAGTTGGGGCAGTTTCATGATTGTCGAGGCTATTTACCTTTACGCCAAGCCATTTGTGACTATGTCCGTTCGACTCGAGGACTGAACTGCCATGAACAGCAGATTATTGTGGTCAATGGCACACAGCAGGCGATTCATTTGGCTGCATATGCTTTATTGCAAGCGCAAGACCAAGTCTGTTTGGATGAGCCTGGTTATGATGCAGCATTGAATATTTTCCGCAGCTTTGGCATGACTGTGAATCCCATAGCGAGTGACGATGATGGAATGAAGATCAATGAAATCATTCAACATTATCCAGACAGTCAGCTCATTTATACGGCACCATCGCATCAGTTTCCACTTGGGGGAACTTTAGGTTTGAGTCGCCGATTGACATTGCTGGAATGGGCAGTGAGTCAGCAAAAATGGATTTTTGAGGATGATTATAACAGTGAGTTCAGATATGGCACGCATCCTATTCAGGCTTTACAAGGTTTAGATCAACATCAACGAGTGATTTATTCTGGAACATTTTCAAAAATGATGTTTCCAGAGTTCCGTTTAGGATTCATGGTCGTTCCAGAAGCATTAATTGAGACATTTAGTCTCGCCAAATACTATACCGATACACGAAGCGCTTATCTGGAACAAGTTGCTTTGGCATTGTTTATTCAAGAGGGGCATTATGCAAGGCATGTACGAAAAGTACGCAAAGCTTGTTATGAACGACAGCAGGTGCTTATTGCAGAAATCCAACAGAGACTTGCGAATGTCTTGACTGTACAGCCGACAGATTCCGGGATTCATTTGGTGTGTTGGCTCAATCAAGGATGGACAGAACAAGATTTCCTAAAAATATGCGCAGAAGTTGATTTAGCTGTACAGCCTTTATCTCGTTACTGCCAAAGTCCTCCTCAAAAAGCAGCAGTTTTATTTGGCTATGCTGCGCATAGCCCTGAGGAAATCCGCTTTAATATTCAACGCTTAGCACAGCATATTGAATCATATTGATGTTATACAGGTCAGGTCAAAGCAGTTTTAAAAAACGATCACGGTGTTGGCTTTCCTGTGGCAATAACTCCAGTACTCGTTGTATGGCATCAATTCGTTCTGGCATATGGCGAATAATTTTGAGTAATGGATCAATATCTTGCATTTGATAGATCAAATGACTTAAGCGAGCATCGAAACAGTCTCGCCATGTGGTCAATAATGGACTTTCTGATTTTGCGAGGAAACTACCTTTGTACAATGAAAATGTGCTGGCTAGAAAACCAGCATTGAGTGACTGTTCTGCTCGGATAAAGTCAGTTTGAATTTCACAAATCAGTTTGTAGGGACGTGATAAAATACAATTCGGAAGCAAGGTTCTGAGTTGTGACATTTCTGCCTTTAAGGTTTTTTCACTGATGTCACGATCGCCATACAGTGCATAATGCAATTCATCTAAATTTATTCCATCCGGATGCAAAATGAGAATACAGAGAATTTCAATTTGTCTGTGAGTCAGGGTTAGAAGTTGTTGATTGAACTGTACTTTAGGTGTACCAAAAACTTTCAGATACAGCATATTTTTTTGTTCAAACTGGATTGCGCGTTGAACCAATTCGGCACATCGCTCGACAGCCAATACACCAAGTGAGGTATGTTTTTTATATTTGGTGGATAAATTAATAATGCCGTGAAATTGACCAGAAACAGGGTCAACGATTGGCGCTGCATAACAAACCCAATCTTGTACGCTATTCATTTGATTTTCATGAGAATACACACAGCTGGAAATATGATTATTCAGCGCTAAACCGATTGCATTGGTACCAACAGCTTGAGTTGACCAATGACCCCCTTCAACAAAATGGACTTGTTCTGCGGACGAAAGCATAGAACGGCTACTCCATGTCCATAATAATGTTCCATGATGGTCAGTGATCCCAATCGCCATTTCTGAGTCATCTGCAATTTTCAATAAATCTGCATAGTTGTGTTGGATTGAACGGCGAAATAATGATTGTTCCTGCTCCATGGGCAGGCTTAAAAGTGGCGCAGCATTCATTGGCGCGATATTGAATAAATGTGTGGTTTGTAATGTTGATGTTTGATTCAATAGCTTCATATCATAGTCCTTTATGATGCGCGGTTATCGCCATTAATATGTTGTATTCATTGTCATTGTATAGTTCGGTTTTGACATCACATTTAAGACGTATTAAATCCAGCAAAATGATGGCATTAAAATTCGGGTATTTTTGTCTTGATCTACATCCACTTTAAAATGTCAGAGCTCAATTTAAAATGAGTTTTCTGCGCATAAATGTTAAATAAAGTTACCCATCCAAAGCTATTCAACTTTGATCAAAGATGCTGAGTTTTAGCCACTTTTTAAGATATTTTCACGTTTAAATGGCTGAGGAACAGGCTCGCCTTTATATTGACGATCGGCAAAATAACTTGAGCGAACCATAGGCGCACTCCAGATATTCTTAAATCCCAATAATTGTCCATGTGTCTGATAGTTTTCAAACTCTTTCAACGATACAAAACGGTGAATGGGGGCATGGGACTTTGACGGCTGTAAATACTGACCAATCGTCACGTAATCAACCAAATGATCACTCAGATCATTGAGTAGAACAATGACTTCTGCTTCTACCTCGCCCAATCCCACCATCAAACCACATTTAGTCGCAATATCAGGACGCAAATGTTTAAACTTTTTAAGCAACTCAAGAGAATGTTGATAGTCAGAGCCTGGACGCATTGCCCGATATAAGCGTGGTACAGTTTCAATATTATGATTAAATACATCTGGTGGTGTTTCACTGAGAATTTCAAGTGCAAGATCTAGCCTGCCACGAAAGTCAGGAACTAAAATTTCAATCAATGTATCTGGGCTACTTTGGCGAATTTCTTGAATACAGTCGACAAAATGTTGCGCGCCACCATCTTTAAGATCATCTCGATCTACAGAGGTAATCACCACATATTTCAAATTTAAGTTTTTAACAGTTTCCGCCAAATGTTTGGGTTCATCAGGATCTAAAGTATTTGGGCGACCATGCGCAACATCACAAAAAGGACATCGGCGTGTACAGATGTCTCCCATAATCATAAATGTTGCTGTTCCACCTCCGAAGCATTGCGGTAGGTTGGGACAAGCGGCTTCTTCGCAGACAGTATGCAACTTTTGTTGGCGTAATAAGTCTTTAATGCGTTGTATTTCTTCTGGATGGCTGATTTTGGCACGAATCCATTCTGGTTTCTGTGGAATTTGTTCAGTACTGATGATTTTGACTGGAATACGTGCCAGCTTATCAGCACCTCGTAACTTTTCACCTGTGGTGATTGAACGTTTTAAATCCATTTTAAATAGTCCATTAAATAAAATAATGAATATAAAATGACACTTTTATTCTATGTGTCAATTATATTTAAAATATTTTAACTGTGAATAAATTGAAGCAAAATATTAATATTATAAAATAAAGGTTGGTTAAAGGTTTGGTTTTTTAAGTTTTTGAAAATTATAAAAAATTACAAATATTTTTTGACTCATAAATAGTTGTTTTTAATATTTTTAGTGCTTTTTTAAAATGAATATTTTTTTAGTCTAATATTAATTTTTATTAAAATAATTTTATATAAGTATACAGGTTTTAAATACCAATATTTATTTTAAATATCTGGTTTTTTATTCTAAATGTGAACATTAAGGATTAAGGATATGCAATTAACGGAAGAGCAATTGCTAGCAGCATACCGACGGATGCGAGATATTCGTGAGTTTGAGGATCGACTGCACGATGAAAACAATACAGGTGATATTCCCGGCTTTATTCATCTTTACAGTGGTGAAGAAGCTGTAGCCGTTGGAATATGTGAAAACTTGACGGACAAAGATTTTATTACCTCAACACATCGTGGGCATGGGCATTGTATTGCCAAAGGATGCGATATCCACGGGATGATGTTGGAAATTTTCGGTAAGGATGACGGACTTTGTCGAGGTAAGGGCGGTTCAATGCATATTGCCGATTTGGACAAAGGCATGCTTGGCGCCAATGGTATTGTGGGCGGTGGACCTCCTTTGGCAATTGGTGCAGCTTTGACTGCTAAAACTTTAAAAACGGGTGGAATCGGTTTGTCTTTTACAGGTGATGGAGGCTCTAACCAAGGTTTAACTTTTGAAGCCATGAATATGGCAGTGGTCTTAAAATTACCTGTTATTTTTGTTTTTGAAAACAATGGTTTTGGTGAAGGTACGGCACATGACTATGCCGTTGGTAGCAAGGATATTGCGGGTCGTGCAGCTGCTTTTGGCATGCCTGCTGAAAAAGTTGATGGGACAGATTTCTTTGCTGTTTATGAAGTCGCTCAAAAAGCCATTGAGCGTGCACGTCGTGGCGAAGGTCCGAGTGTGATCGAAACCATTACCAATCGTTTTTACGGGCACTTTGAAGGTGATCCTGGATTAATTCGTTCAAAAGAAGAACTTGATTATGTCAAAGAACATAAAGACCCACTGAAAATTTTTCGTGAAAAAGTCAAAGGAAAAATTGAGGACACCAAACTGGATGCGATTGATGCAGAGTCAAAAGCCAATGTGGATGCAGCGGTAGCAAAAGCACGTGCAGCCAAGTATCCAGAAGCTTCTCAACTTCTCACCGACGTTTACGTCTCTTACTAAAGGAATAGTAAAGCAATGCCAAATAAAAGTTATCGAAATGCGATTAAAGAAGCGATTGAATCAGAAATGCGTCGTGATCCCACGGTGATTGTGGTAGGTGAAGACGTACGTGGTGGTCATGGTGGCAAAAACACAGATGACAATAAACTTGAAGGTTTTGGTGGTGTGTTGGGTGTCACCAAAGGTTTATGGACTGAGTTTGGTTCAGAACGTGTAATTGATACGCCAATCACTGAGTCAGCCATTATTGGAATGGCAGCAGGTGCAGCAGCAACAGGTTTGCGCCCAGTAGCAGATCTGATGTTTATGGATTTTTATGGCGTTTGTCATGACATGTTATATAACCAAGCCGCTAAATTCCGTTATATGTTTGGTGGAAAAGCCAAAGCACCCTTAGTGGTAAGAGGCATGATCGGAGCCGGTTTTTCTGCGGCTGCTCAACATTCACAATCACCTTACAACGTGTTTGCCGCTGTGCCGGGTTTAAAAGTGGTTGTACCATCCAGTGCTTATGATGTGAAAGGCTTGCTGATTCAAGCCATTCGTGATGATGATCCAGTTGTTTTCTGTGAACATAAGTTGCTTTATGACATCAAGGGAGAAGTGCCAGACGAGTCATATAGTATTCCATTTGGTGTAGCCAACTACACACGTGAAGGGACGGATATTACCATTATTGCGTTGAGTTTAATGGTACATCGCGCCAATGAGGTTGCTGATAAATTAGCAAAAGAAGGCATTTCTGTTGAAGTCGTTGACCCACGTACCATTTCACCTTTGGATGAGGATGGGATTTTAGAGTCAGTCGCGTCTACAGGTCGCGTGGTCATTGTGGACGAGTCGGCTGCGCGCTGTGGTTTTGGGCATGATGTTGCCGCATTGATTGCGCAAAAAGGTTTTCATTATTTGAAAGCACCGATTGAGTTGGTAACACCACCACATTCTCCTGTACCTTTCTCACCCGTTTTAGAAAAAGAATGGTTACCAAGTGTAGAGCGTATCGAACAGGCTGTACGTAAAACGTTGGAGGCTTAGGATGAGCGAAATCAAAACTTTAGAAATCCCAAAATGGGGTTTGTCCATGGAAGAAGGGACAATTGCGCAATGGCTGATTCAAGAGGGGGCGCAATTTAGCAAAGGACAAGAAATTTGTGAAATTGAAACCACCAAAATCGTCAATGTGCTTGAAGCGCCCTTTGATAGTACTTTGCGTAAAATCATTGCCAAAGCAGGCGATACTTTGCTGGTGGGCGGATTAATTGCGATTTGTGCTGATTCACAAGTTTCAGATGCAGAAATTGATGCTTTTGCCCAATCTTTAACGGGCACATCGACAGTCAGTGAAAAGCAATCCCATACAAACGCACCAGATAAAACATCAGAACAGGTATCAGCCACTCAGGCTAAAACAACAGTCGCTACTGTGGCTCAACCGAATAATTTGCCTGAACAGAATAATGCTGTAAATAGTCAGAAATCGGTTGCTCAAGGTGGTTATTCAATTCCCGTCGTATTGCGAGGTTATCAACAGCGTGACGAGATTTTTGCGACACCACATGCTTTGAAATTGGCTGAAAAGCATCAGGTCAATTTGGCAAAAATTACTGGTACAGGACGACAAGGGCGTATCAGTGTCCATGATATTCAACAAGCCGTTCAAGCTGTTGGAGGCTCATGGCCAGATATTCGTCAGCAAGCCAGTGCTAAAGTAGCAAAATCTAAAGCAGATGACAGTCTAGTGTTAGCAACACCTGTTGCACGCCGTTTAGCCAAACAATGGGGCATAAATCTGCATGATTGTCGCGCATCAGGCACCAGAGGTCGAGTCTGTAAAGAAGATGTAGAAGCCGTTTATCAGCGTGAAAACCCTGTACAGACACAACAATGCGATCAGGACAATACAACGCAATCAGCAAAACCTACCACAATTGCCATGAACGGTATGCGTAAAGCCATTGCATCACGACTACAGGAAGCAAAACGTAATGCACCACATTTCCGTTTAACTATAGATCTCAATGTTGAAGCAATCCAAGCATTACGCCAGCAAATCAATAGCACTGTCCCCCAAGTGAAGTTGTCGATTAACGATATGCTGATTAAAGCTGCTGCCGCTGCTTTGATGAAAGTACCGCAAGTCAACGTGCAATATGATGAAAAGAATCAACAGATTTTACAGTTTGCACAAGCCGATATTTCTGTTGCAGTGGCGATCGAGAATGGATTGATCACACCGATTATTAAAGCGGCCGATAGTAAGTCTTTGGCACAAATTTCAAATGCAATGCGTGATTTGGCGACACGTGCCAAAACTGGAAAATTAGCGCCTGATGAATTTCAGGGGGGGAGTTTCAGCATTTCTAATTTAGGCATGCTCGGCATTCAGCAATTCGATGCCATTATCAATCCACCTCAGGGTGCAATATTGGCGTTAGGTGCAGCAGAAAAACGTGCGGTCATTGAACAAGACTCGATTGTGATTCGTCAAATGGTTACAGCAACAATGTCTTGTGATCACCGTGTGATTGATGGTGCATTGGGGGCGCAATTCTTGGCAGCATTTAAGCAGTTTGTTGAAAATCCTGCATTGATTTTAGTGTAGGAGATTAAATATGTCAGAGACACAATTTGATCTTATCGTGATTGGTGCAGGTCCAGGTGGTTATGTTGCTGCGATTCGTGCAGCACAGCTGGGCTTAAAAACCGCAATTGTTGAAAAACAACATTTGGGTGGGATTTGCCTCAATTGGGGGTGTATTCCCACGAAAGCACTGTTAAGTGGAGCAGCATTGGCGCAACAGTTTAAACATTCTGAGCAATTTGGTTTTCGTTTGGGTGCAGTTGAGTTTGATATTCAGCAATTGGTTCGACATAGCAGACAAGTTTCAGAGCAATTGGTGCAGGGTATTGGACAGTTGTTGAAGAAAAATCAAGTAACGGTTTTTAAAGCAACTGCACGATTCACTGCCAAAGAACAGTTAGAGCTGACTGATACGCAGGGACAAAAACAGCAGATTTCAGCACCACATATTATTGTCGCAACAGGTGCTAAAGCCGCCAACTTAGCGCATATCCCTGTAGATGGTGAGCAGGTGTGGAGTTATCGAGAAGCCTTAGTTCCTACACAATTACCTCAATCCTTATTGGTGATTGGTTCTGGGGCAATTGGAAGTGAGTTTGCAAGCTTATATCAAGACTTGGGCTGTCAAGTGACTTTGGTGGATATAGCCAAACAGATTTTACCCAGTGAAGACCTTGAGGTTGCTCAATATGTACAAAAGCAATTTGAACAGCAAGGAATGAAGGTTTTAACAGAAGCTGCAGTACAAAAAATCGAACGGGATCATGACTTGGTACATTGCCATATTGAAACTGCACAAGGGGTGCAGGTTGTGACTGTGGAAAAAGTGCTTTCAGCAATAGGTGTTCAACCGAATACACAGCATTTAGGTTTAGAAGCACTGGGAATGGAATTTGAACATGGTTTTATCAAAGTCGATTCATGGTGCAAAACCAATGTTGCTGGTGTTTATGCAATCGGTGATGTTGCTGGTGCACCGTGTTTGGCACATAAAGCCAGTCATGAAGCTATTTTATGTGTGGAAAAAATTGCAGGTCTTGAACATGTACATGCACTAGATCGTACTCAAATCCCTGGTTGTATCTTTACCCATCCGCAAGTGGCGAGTATCGGTTTGACTGAACAGAAAGCCAAAGCAACAGGATTGAATATCCATGTTGGTAAGTTTCCATTGCAAGCCAATGGTAAGGCATTGGCGTTGGGTAAAATGGCAGGCTTTGTCAAAACCATTTTTAATCAAGAAACAGGTGAGTTGTTGGGCGCACACATGGTTGGGCACGAAGTCACTGAACATATTCAAGGCTTTGCTATCGCCAAATATTTAGAAGCTACAGATGAAAGTCTAGCGCAAGTAATTTTCCCACATCCTACTTTATCTGAGGCGATGCATGAGTCGGTCTTATCGGCAATGCAACGTGCAATCCATATCTAAGGAGTCACAATATGCCTAAAGGTTTAAACAACAAAGTTGCACTGATTACAGGTGCAGGACAAGGAATAGGACGAGGCATTGCCTTACGTTTGGCACAAGAAGGCGTACATATTGCGCTGGTAGATCTTCGTCAAGAAAAGTTAAATGCTGTGCAACAAGAAATTGAAGCATTGGGTGTAAAGGCCACCACATTTATTGCCGATATTGCTGATCCAATACAAATCAGTGAAGCTATTGCACATACAGAATCATCTTTAAATGGTTTTGATATCATGATCAATAATGCTGGCATTGCGCAGGTTAAAGCTTTAGCTGAAGTCACACCCAGCGAGTTTAACCAAATCATGAATATTAATGTGGGTGGTGTACTTTGGGGAATTCAAGCCGCAGCGAATAAATTTAAACAACGACAACAGCAGGGAAAAATTATCAATGCCTGCTCGATTGCAGGGCATGAAGGCTTTGCTTTGTTGGGTGTCTATTCTGCAACGAAGTTTGCTGTCAGAGCCTTGACACAAGCTGCTGCCAAGGAGTATGCCAGTGCAGGTATTACGGTCAACAGCTATTGTCCGGGAGTCGTGGGAACAGATATGTGGGTCGAAATTGACCAACGCTTTGCTGAAATCACAGGCGCACCTGTAGGTGAAACTTATAAGAAATATGTTGATGGCATTGCTTTAGGTCGAGCTGAAACCCCAGATGATGTGGCTGCTTTGGTTGCCTTTTTGGCAAGTGAGGATGCAAATTATATTACTGGTCAATCAATTTTGACTGACGGTGGCATGGTCTATCGTTAGAGTCTGAGGACATTTCAACAATGTATTGGGTGATCGGTTAGAACGACATAAACAAGGCATGAGATGCAGATATTCGCGATGTCTTGGTTAAGTTTTCTATTATCTTTATAAGGAATAGTTCTATGAAAGCGGCACGTTTTTATGACAAAGGGGATATTCGTATTGAGGATATTCCAGAACCTCAAGTCCTTCCCGGAACTGTGGGAATCCAAGTCGCATGGTGCGGCATTTGTGGTACAGATTTACATGAGTTTATGGAAGGTCCGATCTTTATTCCACCTTGTGGGCATCCGCATCCAATTTCTGGCGAATCTGCACCTGTGACCATGGGGCATGAATTTTCAGGTGTGGTCTATGCGGTCGGTGAGGGAGTAGAGGATATTCAGGTGGGGCAGCATGTTGTGGTCGAACCTTATATCATTGCAGATGATGTACCCACGGGTCCGAATGATCATTATCACTTGTCAAAAAATATGAACTTTATTGGTTTAGGTGGACGGGGTGGTGGTTTATCAGAAAAGATCGCTGTACAACGACGCTGGGTTCATCCGATTTCTGACAAAATTCCATTGGATCAAGCTGCACTGATAGAACCTTTATCTGTAGGGCATCATGCTTTTGTGCGAAGTGGGGCAAAGGCTGGTGATATTGCTTTGGTCGGTGGTGCTGGTCCCATAGGATTATTACTTTCTGCAATTTTAAAAGCCAAAGGTTTAACAGTCATCATCACTGAACTGAGCGCTAAACGTAAAGAAAAAGCTTTAGAAGCAGGTGTTGCGGACTATGTGCTTGATCCATCACAAGTGGATGTGGTGGCAGAAGTGATGAAACTGACTCAAGATAAAGGCGTAGATGTTGCATTTGAATGTAGTAGCGTCAATAAAGTCATGGATACTTTGGTTGCAGCCATGAAGCCTACAGGTGTGGTGGTGATCGTGTCAATTTGGAGTCATCCTGCCACTATTAATGTGCATAGTGTGGTGATGAAAGAATTGGATATTCGTGGCACGATTGCTTATGTCAACGATCATCAAGAAACCATACGTTTGGTTGAGCAAGGTAAAATTAATCTAGAACCATTTATCACTCAACGCATTGCTTTAGATGATTTGGTATCGCAAGGATTTGAAACTTTGATTCATAACAATGAATCTGCGGTAAAAATTATTGTACATCCTTAAAGGGGTAAAAGCACTTGAATAGACAAGGGAGTCTTTGAACAATCAAACTGTAATGATCAGCTATCAATCCTATAGATATTAAAACGGTCTTCTCCCTTTGGGAGAAGATAAAGGATGATGGGCTTTTATTTGTTGAATGATGCTTTGAAACCAGTTTATAAAAGTGATGAATGGTGTAAAAAGCAAAATAACTTAAATGGTTGAGTGAGATTTGATTCATCAGATTGATATAAAATATGAGAGAAATTGTGCGTATATTTCCATAATTATGAATTTAAAATTAAATAAATTTTAAATAAAAAAGTTAAAATTTTTATGAAATTATTTTTTTAAATATGATTAAAAGACATTAATTATCAAAAATTAATATGAATTTTTAAATTATTTTAAGTCAATATTTCAAGTAAATAATCATGATATTTATTGAACAAAAAATAATCTTGGGTGAAAATGCTCATGCTTAAAATGAAAAAAGAGGGAAGCTTATGTGGATATTCTTGAATCAAAAAATAAAGTATTTACTGTCGATATGCAGCCTATTAATGTTCAGCAGTTTAAGCCATTTGGCGTGGGCTGAAGGTAATTGTCCTCAGGGTATGTATCCAGTGGGTGGGCAGGGTGTCATGGGATGCGCACCAATTCCTAATTACGGTGGTGGAGGGGGTGGCTATCAAGCGCCAACTTATTACACTTATGCGGTTGTCGGAGCAATTGCTTCAGGCAGTAATGGGGTAGTTGGACATTCTTTCGCTAAAGTATTCCGTGGAGATCTCCGTGCAAAAGCTGTAAAAGACTGTCAGGAAAAGGGTGGAACGCACTGTGAGGTTTGGTTTACTTACCAAGAAACCCAATGCGCTACCGTCGGTCAAGCGAAGGGCACAACCAAATTATATGGACAAGTCACGGGTAGAGATCATACATTTAGAAAGAAATTTGGACGTGAGAGTGTGTTATCACAATGCCAACGTGACGGTTTTAGAAAAGATCAATGTGAGGTCGTTTACGAGCGCTGTAGCAGCGTCATGTAATACTAAAATGTATTTTTAAATGGGCTGACAAGACCATAAATATAAAAACTGATCAAAAATTTCAAAATCAGTATTTTTAGAATCTTATGTGCATTGTCAGCTTATACAGTATTTTTCTATTAAAATTATAAAACCTTAAAATATGATCTGGGTTGATAAACAAGATGATCATCCTTGGTGCACATCTTTCAATATTGTAATCTTTGTTTAAATACCGACTTATAACTTGAATATTCATTTAAAAAAATAAAGTATTTTGCATGATTTAAATATAATTAGCATAAATTAAACACACTTTGTAAATGCTGACGACATAGTTTCAGCATTGTTTGTCTTGTTGAATTTGTTCATTTTCTTAGCAGGATAAACAAGGAAGTAGAATAATGAAGAAGGCACTCTTAATTTTGGGATCAATGGGTATGTTAGCGAATATGCCTGTTTTAGCAGCTGATTTAAGTATAGGCGATCCTAAAACAGAATCAGGGGAACTGAAACTCACAGGCGCAATTCGAACACGCTATATGTACAAAGATTATGTTGTCGAGGCAAATGAGGGCTCTAAAAATCAGGATTGGCAACTTGCAGATATTAAAGCTGTTTTGAGTTATGAAAACCCCAATTGGATCGCTTCGATGGATGTTCGCTGTTATCAATACAGTCGTTTATGTGATGCTTGGTTTTTAAAAGATGCATGGGCAGGCTATAAGTTTTCAGATCAGCAGCGTTTGTCTGTCGGGTTTCAATCTATAGATTTTGGTTTTGGTCGATTATGGGGCAATAGTTATTATGAAACATTGCTTAACACTGTGGGTTTTGAAGACATACAAAATCTAGGGCTAAAATATCAATTTAAAAATGATCAATACAATTTTAATTTAGGTTTCTATCCTACTGATGGTGGAAATTATACAGGCACATCCAAAGATGCAAGTCGATACAGTGGCAATTTTGTTCAAGCAGATGATTTAAGTCAGGGTACAGATATTGAAGAAAAAAATATGTGGATCACACGTTTGTCTAGAAAGTTTGATTTGGACAAATCACAAAACTTTTCGACTGAAATCGGTGGTTCATATTGGTATTCAGAATTGGAAAACAACCGAACTCAACAAGATGGACATCGTCGTACATGGGCTGTATTTAACACCTTGAACTACCAAGCATGGCAATGGCTATTTTTGGCAGGTGAGCAAAATATTAACAATGCGGACAATTTGCTACCAAATAGTTCGACTATGGGAGCCTTCGATTATCCATACCAAGTGGCAAATAAAGGCAAGTTTATGTCTAATGAAATTAATTATACATTGGCACAGCCTTTTCATCAGTTGGAGAATATAAAACCTTATTTGGCTTATAGTCGCTACTTTAAAGATCAAACAGCTTACCAAGATTCAGATCGACTCACCGCTGGGGTGTATTTTAACTACAAAGCAATTGGCATTCAGGGCGAATATATTTGGAGTCGCAATGATCCGATGACTGGAGGCGGTGCAAACGGTCTTGCACAGGGAGAAAGTAATCAGTGGAATAAATTGTTTTATTTATCACTAGGCTATTATTTCTAAACAAAGCGTGACCATTGGGCCAGCTTTATCCAAATAAGCTGGCTTTTTAATTGAACTGAGGTTTAAAAAGAGTGATGTTTAATGGGTGCTTATTTGGGAATGAGCTGTTGGTGATCAAGCGTTAGCTGACTCTCAAAATTAGTGCGCCGATTAAAATAATACAGGATGAGAGAATTCGAGTGACCGTAGCACGTTCTTTTAAAATGAAAATTGCAATTAAAGTCGCAAATAAAATTGAAGTTTCACGCAATGCGGCAACGATGGCAACAGGTGCGAGTGTCATTGCCCACAAGGCGAGACCATAAGAGAAAAATGAGCCGATTCCACCGATTAAACCGAGATGCCAATTTAAACGGAAATAATTCCCCATCTGTCGATACTGCATTTTTAAGGCAAAAATAAAGAAAATCAGTCCAGAAAGTACAAAACTCCATAAGATATAGGAAATAGCTGATCCAGAAAGGCGAATCCCATGTCCATCCACCAAGGTATAACTCGCAATCAAGATTGCATTTAGCAAGGCTAAACCAATCCCTTTTCGTCCCTTTTTAGGTGCGGCGAAGATCATGGATAAAATGCCGATGGAAATCGTGATGATACCAAGCCATGCATAGAATTCGAGCTTTTCATCCAGCAACAATGTCCCTAAAACAGCAACAATAAGCGGTGCAGTACCCCGCATTAACGGGTAGGTCAGTCCCATATCTGCGATATGATAGATTTTTGCGACCATACCAAAATAGACAATTTGTATCACTGTAGATGCTAAAATATAAGCCCAGCTTGCACTGTTGGGCATCGGGAAAAAGGGCAGCAATAGCATGGCTAAAACTGCTGCTGATGCTGTAACCAGTACGGTGGTTAAGAACTTATTTGAGCCCGCTTTGACAATCGCATTCCATGTTGCATGAAATGCTGCTGCCAGTAAAATTAGACCAAATATCGTTGTGCTCATAGTTTTAGTGTCAGTAGATCATCAGTTTTATCAAGCTGATGATTGATGATATTTAAAAAAACAAAAATCTAAGCATACCTATAAAAATACCTTCTCAGCGCTGTGTTGAACAGATTCTACAGGTTGAATCAACTGTCCTCGTGATAGGTTTTGGATATGTTGCAAACGATTCAATAATTCATTTTGAATAAACAAAATACAGGTTTGTAATTTGGATGAACTTTTCAAACGTGATGGATAGACTGCCCATACATCTGCATCTTGCCAATATTCAGGAAGAATATGTTGTAATTGACCACTAATCAATTCATCGGCAACATCCCAAATTGAACGTAAAATAATCCCGTGACCTTCTACAGCAAGCTGGTGAATAATTTCACCATTGTTTGAAATAAAGCGCGGTGTAACATGTACAGACATATCTTCTGAGGCGTGACGTAATTTCCATAATACAGAGGATTGATCACGCTCACTAATGGTTAAGCAGTCATGATGCCGTAAATCTTCTAAATTTTCAGGCGCACCATTTTTAAGGATATAACTGGGTGCGGCACAAAAAATCCGAAAATTAGGCACCAGTTTTTTTGCAATCATATTGGGTGCAATTTCGTTACCAATACGAATATCCAAATCAATACTGTGTTGAATCAGATCCTTAGTATTATCAATGGTATCAAACTGTATCTCCAGTTTTGGATACATGGTCATCAGTTTTGACAAGATGGGCGCCACATGTTTTCGACCAAAACCAAAGCTGCTGACAATATCCAGATGTCCTGTTGGCGTACTTAATGGGTTATTGACCAGTTCACTAATCTCATCAAACTCGTCCAAAATATGCGCAACACGATCGAGTATAAGTTTGCCATCTTCCGTCAAACTGACATGGCGTGTACTTCGATGAAATAATTTACAATTTAAATTGGTCTCTAAAATGTTGATCCGCTTACTAATAAAAGCAGGCGAAACGCCAAGCTCATCCGCAGAATCGACAAAACTCTTGCGTTTTGCGACTGTGCAAAAAACCTTTAAATCCGATAGGTTAGGTAGATTATTCACGATCCGTGTCCATTGGGGTGATAGTTTTCTTATTGATCATTTTTGCTGAAAACAGCATGTTTACATCTAAGGATATTAACCAAAGGTGTAAGGGAGCGTTATGGCAAAAAAGTATAAAGTTGCCACGATTGCAGGTGATGGGATTGGGTTAGAAGTTCTACCAGAAGGAATCAAGGTTGTAAAGGCAGCAGCTGATAAATATGGTATTGAACTTCAAATGGATACCTTTGATTGGGCAAGCTGCGATTATTACCTTGAACACGGCAAAATGATGCCGGATAACTGGTTTGAGATTTTACAGCAATATGATGCAATCTTCTTTGGTGCTGTAGGTTGGCCTGAAAAAGTACCCGATCATATTTCACTTTGGGGTTCATTGCTGCAGTTCCGCCGCCGTTTTGATCAATATGTAAATTTACGCCCAGTTCGATTAATGCCTGGGGTGAAATGCCCACTTGCAGGTAAACAGCCAGGGGATATTGATTTTTATGTGGTACGTGAAAACAGTGAAGGCGAATATTCCGCAATAGGTGGTAAAGCTTTTGAAGGCACTGATCGAGAGTTCGTATTACAGGAAGCGGTATTTACGCGTTATGGGGTAGACCGCATTTTGAAATATGCATTTGAATTTGCCAGTCAACGTGATGCTCAAAAGATCACGGCTGCAACCAAGTCCAATGGAATTGCTGTCAGCATGCCATATTGGGACGAGCGTGTGGATGAAATGGCAAAACAATATCCGCAAATCAAAGCAGATAAACAACATGTTGATATTTTAGCTGCCCGATTTGTACTACAGCCTGAACGTTTTGATGTAGTGGTTGCATCGAATTTGTTTGGCGATATTTTGTCTGATTTGGGACCTGCTTGTACAGGAACGATTGGTTTAGCAGCATCTGCAAATCTCAATCCTGAACGTAAGTTCCCGTCATTGTTTGAGCCTGTACATGGTTCTGCTCCAGATATTTTTGGTCAGCAAATTGCCAACCCGATCGCTGCAATCTGGTCAGGTGCCATGATGTTGGATTTCTTGGCAGATGGGGATGAACAGGTGATTCAGGCAGGGCAAGACATTATGCAGGCGATTGAACATATCTTGGTTCATGGACCTAAAACGCCGGATGTTGGCGGAACTGCAAAAACTTATCAAGTTGGAGATGCCATTGCATCATTTGTAACTCACGAGAAAATGGATTTATTCGCTATGGAATAACCACCATATGGAATGATCAAAATCCAAGATGGATTGAATAGATATGGATAATCAAAATACAAAACTCTATACAGATAAGACCTTAGCTATAACCAGTCTTGCCGTTGTGTTTATTTCGGTGGCTGGTTTAGCGATCTACTCATCTGAATCAATAGAATTGGCTTCTAAATGGATGCATTGGACGACTTCGGTGTTTACCACGCCCGTGCTTTTATTTGCCTTTTTATCAATTATTTTTACCTTTGGTTTGGCATTTAGTAAATACGGCAAAATCAAGTTGGGAGAGGGAAAACCTGAATACAGCACCATGTCGTGGATTTTTATGTTCATTTTATCGGGCATTGGTTCTTCGACATTGTATTGGGGCTTTTTGGACTGGGCATATTATTACCAAACCCCGGGCTTAAATTTAGCACCCGAATCTGCCGAAGCACTCAAATACAGTGTGGCATATTCATTCTTTCACTCTGGTTTAAGCGCATGGTCGATCTATGCACTTGCGTCTATTTCACTGTGCTATAGCTATCATGTGAGAAAGAATAAAGGCTTGAGCTTGGCTTCGATGATAGAGGCGGTTACAGGGTTTAAGTCAACAGGACCCGTTGGACGTTTGGTTGATTTAATGTTCTTGCTGTGTATGTTTGGTGCCTTAACTATTTCATTGGTACTGACCGCAGTGACCTTTACCAATATTTTGTCGCAGCTTACTGGTATTCCAAATACCTTTATGACCAAGGTCGTCATCATTTTTGCGGTATCGATTTTATTTGCCCTGAGTTCTTATGTCGGTATGGACAAAGGGATGCAGCGTCTCAGCCATATGGTCTGTCTGGGTGTGGTACTGTTCGCAATCTATGTCCTGTGCTTTGGGCCGACCCAATTCATTATGAATAATTCATTGATGAGTTTTGGTCTTATGGCAACCAACTTTGTTGATATGAGTTTATTTACAGACCCGATGGGCGATGGAAAGTTCACCCGTGAATGGACCGTTTTCTATTGGTTGTGGTGGATTTCGTATGCACCGGGTGTGGCGCTCTTCGTTACTCGTGTTTCTAAAGGACGTACCATTAAAGAAGTGATTCTTGCCATGGTGATTGGTGGTAGCGTTGGTTTATGGTTCATCTTCGGTGTATTTGAAAACTACAGTGTATATAACTTTATTCATGGCATGGTGAATGTTCCCCAAGTCTTGAGTCAGCAAGGCGGTGAAGTTGCGATCAGTCAACTGTTGGGGCTTTTACCAGCAGGCAAGCTGATGATGTGGATTTTCCTCGGCATTATGGTGATTTTCCTTGCAGCGCATATGGATGCGGTTGGTTATGCCGTCTCAGCAACCTGTACACGTGGCTTAAGTGAAGGACAAGATCCATCACCAAATGCTCGATTATTCTGGTGCTTGATGCTGACCTTGGTACCGATTGCGATGATTTTTTCTAAAGCACCTTTAGACACCATGAAAACGGCAACGATTGTGACCGCCTTGCCTTTTATCGTGATTATTCTGATACAGACTTATGGCTTGGTGAAATGGTTGATTGAGGATTATTCAAAGATTCCATCACATCTGATTGAGCAAAGTAGCTTTAATGAATTGCAATCATTGGATCATGCAGAAGCCAATAAGCATATGCATATTGATGTTGCCATTGAACCGATTGCAGATAAGGCAAGTCAAAAGGAATTGTCATGACAGCACAATCGAACATGAACTATGAATTAAGTGAAGAAATGCAAAGCTTAGTGTACTGGAGCAGTATTTATTCACCTGCGGATCAGGATATTGATTCAATACGTGCTGCCTATGATGCAATGTGTTTACATTACACTTTGCCAAGAGATGACACAGTCAATATTGAAGATAGAGTCGTACCGCATATCACGCATCCAGTGAATGTTCGATTGTATTCACCATTAGGTGAAGCACCAGAAAAAGGGTGGTCATGCGTTGTTTATATTCATGGCGGTGGTTGGATGGTGGGAAATTTAGATTCACATGAATTTATCACCCGTTATCTGTGTCGTGATCTCAATGTTGTGGTACTGAGTATCGACTACCGATTAGCGCCTGAACATCACTTTCCAGCAGCTTATGAAGATTGTGAAACGGTTTACCTCTGGCTTAAACAACATGCGATTGAATGGAGTATTAATCCAGATCAAATCGTATTAGCAGGAGATAGTGCAGGTGGTAATTTAGCAGCATCACTGGCAGTTCAGTTACAACATACGGCAAATCAAGCATGTGGTCTTGTACTGATTTATCCAAGTCTAAGCACCCAGTTTGATAGCGAATCTTGCCAGTTGCATGGACAAGCACCGTTACTGAGCGTAGCAGACATGCGTTATTACTTAACAGCTTATGCACCCAATGAAAATGATTGGCAAGACTTACGTTTATCGCCGTTGTTCGCACAGGATTTTTCTGGTATGCCAGCGAGTTTTATTGCTGTAGCAGAGTATGACCCTTTAAGTGATGACGGACGTATTTTTGCTGACAGCTTAAAACAAGCCAATATCGAAACGGAATTTTATCTTGGAAAGGGATTGCTACATGGCAGTCTACGCTTAGTTCGTGATTGCCCAGTCGTACAGGATTTATATCAGCAGATGCTGAGTTCAATAAAGCAAATGCTCAATTGATTTGGGCATCAGCCAATTTTTAATGAAACGGTCGTTAGGACAAAAGAGTTTAATGGAGTAAAACCATGAATGCAGTTGATAAATTACCCGAAGATTTCTGCTCAAACCCAGATGTAGCATGGACCTTCCCAAAAGTGTTCTATACATCTTCTCAAGTTTTTGAACGTGAGAAAGAAGAAATTTTTGCAAAAAGCTGGATTTGTGTGGCACATGGCAGTGAAGTTGCACAAGCCAATGATTATATTACCCGCAAAGTGATTGGTGAAAACATCATTGTGATTCGTGGTAAAGATAATATTTTACGCGCTTTCTATAATGTATGCCCACATCGTGGTCATGAGTTGCTCAGTGGCAGTGGTAAAGCAAAAAACGTGATTACCTGTCCATACCATGCATGGACATTTAAGTTAGATGGTAGCTTGGCTTTAGCACGTAACTGTGACCATGTTGAGTCATTTGATAAACAAAACTCAAGTATGGTGCCGTTAAAGGTGGAAGAGTATGCAGGTTTTATTTTTATCAATATGGATGAAAATGCAACTTGTGTAGAAGATCAGTTACCTGAATTTGCCCAAAAGCTCAATGAAAGCTGTGCAGTCATCAAAGATTTAAAACTTGCAGCACGTTTTGTCACTGAAACACCAGCAAACTGGAAAGTGATCGTTGATAACTATATGGAATGTTATCACTGTGGTCCTGCACATCCTGGTTTTGCAGATTCAGTGCAAGTCGATAAATATTGGCACACCACACATCAAAACTGGACTTTACAATACGGCTATGCACGTTCTTCAGAAAAATCATTCAAATTAGATCCATCTGTTCAAGACCCAACCTTCAGTGGTTTTTGGACTTGGCCATGCACCATGTTTAATGTTCCACCAGGCAGCAATTTTATGACAGTGATTTATGAATTTCCTGTTGATGCTGAAACGACCTTACAACATTATGACATTTACTTTACCAATGAAGCACTCACTCAAGATCAGAAAGATTTGATTGAATGGTATCGTAATGTATTCCGTCCTGAAGATTTAAATCTGGTTGAAAGTGTGCAACGTGGGTTGAAATCACGGGGATATCGTGGTCAAGGTCGTATTATGACTGATAGACAACGTTCAGGTATCAGCGAACATGGTATTGCATATTTCCAAAATCTGGTTGCGCAATACCATCAGTAATTCATCAATTTAGAGGTGCGGCAAATCTAGCCGTACCTTCTTGTCACTTTATAGGATCATGACATGACAAGTTTGCAAGGTCGTCAGTTATTTCAACAACGTGGATTGGTCAATGGTCAATGGATCGATGCTCAATCTCATGACACTGTACCTGTAACCAATCCAGCAACAGGTGAAGAAATTGGTGTGATTCCGAATATGGGAACAGCTGAAGCAACGGAAGCCATTGAAGTTGCTTATCAAGCATTGGCTTCATGGAAAGCGTTAACTGCACAGCAACGTGCAGATTTATTGCTTGCTTGGCATCAGTTGGTGTTGGCGAATGCAGATGAGCTGGCATATATCATGACGGTTGAACAGGGTAAACCTTTGGCTGAAGCATTGGGTGAAGTGAAATATGCGGCTTCATTTATCCAATGGTTTGCTGAAGAGGGAAAACGTGTTTATGGTGATGTAATTCCAACCACCAACAATCAACAACGTTTTATCATCAGTAAAGAGCCTGTCGGTGTTGTTGCTGCAATTACACCTTGGAACTTTCCAATTGCGATGATTACCCGTAAAGCAGCTCCTGCTTTAGCGGCAGGCTGTAGCATTGTGATTAAACCCGCCAATGAAACACCATACAGTGCTTTAGCCTTGGCGAAGTTAGCTGAAATGGCAGGTATTCCTGCTGGTGTAATCAATGTTGTAACCGGTAAATCACAAGAAATAGGTGCGGTATTTACCAGTCATGAAAAAGTTAAAAAATTAACATTTACAGGGTCTACGCCTGTCGGTCGTTTATTGATGCAGCAATGTTCAAGCACCATTAAAAAACTGGCATTAGAATTGGGTGGAAATGCACCGTTAATCATTTTTGATGATGCTGACCTCGATAAAGCTGTTCAAGGTGCGATTTTTGCTAAATTCCGTAATGCTGGACAAACGTGTGTTTGTGCCAATCGTATTTATGTGCATGACAAGATTTATCAGGCATTTACTGAAAAGTTTGTGCAAGAAGTGCAAAAATTCAAAATTGGCAATGGTCTTGAAGCAAACGTACAGATTGGTCCTTTAATCAATGAAAAAGCGGTCGTAAAAGCCCAGCAATTGATTGATGATGCCTGTGAAAAAGGGGCGCAAGTGGCTTGTGGCGGTAAACCGCATGCATTGGGGCAAACATTCTTTGAACCCACGGTTTTAACTGGTGTGAATCAGCAGATGGAAATCGTACAAGAGGAAATCTTTGGACCTGTTGCACCACTGATTCGCTTCAGTGAAGAAGCAGATGTCGTTGCACAAGCCAATGATACGATTTTTGGTTTAGCGGCTTATGTCTACAGTGAAAATATTTCGAGAATTTGGCGCGTAGCTGAACAACTCGAATATGGCATGGTGGGAATGAACTCCACCGCAATTTCCAATGAAGTCGTTCCGTTTGGTGGTGTTAAACAATCGGGTGTGGGGCGCGAAGGTTCAAAATATGGTTTAGAAGAATTCATGACCATTAAATATATGTGTTTAGGCTTATAGCAACAACACAGGTTGGTCGATCAGTGAAGATTAACCAGCCTGAAATCTGCGCTTAAAATTAAGAAATGCTTGTATGAAGCAGCATGTGGTAAAGAGGATTTAGACATGGCAAGTCATTATGAAATGTTTCCATCAGTGGTTACTCGAGTAGAACAACTCACCCCATTGATCAAACGATTTACATTTAAACGTCAGGATGGACAAAATTTCCCTCAATTCAATGGCGGTAGCCATATCATTGTGAAAATGAATGATCAGCTTTCCAATGCTTATTCACTGATGAGTTGTGCTGAAGATCTCTCGACTTATCAGGTCTGTGTGCGTAAGGATGTCGAAGGCAAAGGCGGATCAGTGTATATGCATGATCAGTGTCTAGAAGGGTGTGAAATCGTCATTTCTGAGCCTAAAAATCTATTTCCTCTGGCTGAAAATGGTAGCAAGCATATTTTAATTGCTGGTGGGATCGGTATTACGCCGTTTGTACCTCAAATGGAGGAGTTGGCGGCGCGTGGCGCAGACTACGAGTTGCATTATGCTTTTCGTTCACCAGAACATGCGGCATTATTAGAAGAGCTCAAACAAAAACATTCAGCACATATTTTTAGCTATGTCGACTCAGAAGGCACAAGCCTTGACCTCGATCAACTGATCGCATCACAACCTAAAGCAACACATATATATGTATGTGGACCTAAGCCGATGATTGATGCTGTGATTGATCGTTGTAATTTTCATCGTTATCGTGATGAATATATTCATTGGGAACAATTTGCTTCAACTGTGCCTGAAGAGGGTGAAGCTTTTACGGTGGTACTGGCGAAATCTAATCAGGAAGTTGAAGTACAAGGCAATCAAACGATTCTACAAGCCATTGAAGCATTAAATATTGATGTGGAATGTCTCTGCCGTGAAGGGGTTTGTGGGACTTGTGAAACTACAATTATTGAGGGTGAAGCAGAACATTTTGATCAGTATTTGAGCGATGATGAAAAGTCTTCTCAACAGTCGATGATGATCTGCGTTTCTCGTGCCAAAGGTCGGAGATTAGTACTGGATTTATAAGTTGAATGATGATTTTACTTTTAATTTAATGTAGCTATTTATTTTAATAATAGTATGAAAATCTAAGCGCTGTAGCTTAGTTCTTATGGTACTTCTACAGCTCTTTTTAATGTTTCATATAAATATTCATAATCTTTACTTCTTGCATCTTGTAATGTTTCCTTAATTTGCTCATCACTCCAACCTAAATATTTAACATGCGTCAGAAAGCTTGCGATCAAGACTAGACTATGATCACCTTTTCGCAGATAGGTACGTTTCAGTTTTTGTTTGGTTACTTTTTTTAGCAAAACTTAATACCTCCTTTTTTATTAATTTTATTTAAAAAAAAAGGGGTAGACTTTCCATATCGTGCATAATTTCTTGTCATTTTTAGCAAAACCAGTTTTTTTATTGAAAGATTTTGCATTTATGAAATAGAGCTGAGTATCTATCAACAACTTATTTAATATCTTAAAAATATTGCTAAAAGAGAAATATGAGGTTGATTTTATGGAATATAGTCAATTGATTAAAGAACACACAAATTTTCAGAGATGAAAAGCTGATAAAAAACTTTTGCTGAGCGAGGGGCATATCCTATACTTACGCAACATGGCGACATGAATGTCGCCTCACAATAGAAAAATCAGCAATGATTCAAAAGTGAAAAATAAATGAATCATCAAGTCAGCTTAGAATTTGTATAAAAGTATAAAGTTCACCGAATAGAAATAATTGAAATCAAATCACTTGTATGAATCATCAGGTAGTTTGACAATAAGGACAAAGATAGATCCAAACAATAAGCATAATGCTTCCTAGTATTATTAAGAAAATATAATACTTAGCGGAAAATTATGTTTTTAAACAAACATAGTTAGTCTCATCGTCTTGTATGAAAAATTGCCTCATACACTTTTTGTATTGATGATGATTCAAGATATTTAGGCGTTGCGAAGTTGATATTTGATCTAGTGAAAGCGCTTTCAAGATTAAATTAAACTAGGTCTAAATCATATATTTTGATCATTCCATATAAGAACAGAGTTTAGGATTGATAGTGTTGATATTTTTGTCCATATGTCTTTTTCTCCATTCTGAAGGTGATATACCAGTCCATGCTTTAAAAGCACGATTAAAAGAGGTTTGGTCCTTGTAGCCAAGTAAAAATGCGATGTCGACAATCAGTAAACTGCAATTTCTCAAATATTTCTTTGCCAAACTTTGACGGATACTGTTTAAGATATTCCTAAAGGATAATCCATTCTTTTTTAAATCAATTTGCAATAATCTAGGTGAGGTGTTTAAAGACCTGGCAATGGTTTGAATTTTAACATCATTACTTTCTAAAGCCCGTAGAATACTTAGATTGACAAGTTCTCTTAATGAATCTTGTTTCGGCATTTTTTTGAGTAATGCATTGGCATGGTTGGTCAGAATTGTCAAAAGATTCGGGTCATGACTTTTAAACGGGATATGTAAGAGTGAACTGGGCAAAATAATTTTAGTTTGTTCAGTATTAAATTGGATCGGGCAATTAAAATATCGCATATATTTTTCCAAATCTTTTGGCTCGGGTATCGCTAGCTCTAAACCAAGAAAAATATTTTCTTCACCCCCCAAAAGCTGTTTGAACTGTTGGTAAATGATCGCCACATGCATTTCTTCAATGATCTTGCTTTCTTGGATATAGATGCCTGCTTGTAAGTAGGCGGGTTGGTCCCATGATATTGAGAAAGTATTTGGTTCAACACGAATTTTTTTGGGAAGATAATTGAACCAAAGTTTTTCGTATTTGGGTAAAATTTTGATGTAATCCGATAATGTATTGCAAGATTGTGCAATATAAGCAACCACACCGATATGATTAGGCTGAAATAGGGCAGCAATATCTAGCCCTAAACCATCATAAGGATACTGTTTATCAATGACTTTAATTTTTTTTAACCACTCACCAAAAGTAATGTGACCATTTAAGCTGCTTTGAGTTTTTTTGGGGAATATTAGATGATTTTTTTTGCAAAATTCATCTAATAAGACCGTCAAACTTGTTGTGACACTTTTGGTTTTTAAAAATGATTTCATCACTCCTCCAAGTATTTTACTTTGACACGACTGTTAATTTGATTTAGGATCAATAGAGGTATATTTCATCTTTCATTTTTTTTGCGAGCAAAACGGTTTCATATCAATAAAATGACACATCGTTTTCTGAACAAAATCAGTCCGTTTAGCGTGTTGTGCGTTAAGTTTTAAATTTAGAATAAATTCCAAGCTTTTGTTTTAACTTAATTTATTCAAAATTATCACTTATTTACTATAATATTAATTCCATTCATTAATCATGATGTTTTCTCATTGATACTCTATAGAAAATTGAGCATTTGCATTGGCTAGCCCTGCCTTTGCTTGCGCTTTGGTCACGATATAATTGGCATAAAATAGCGCAGAAACACGACCATTACTGTCCACCACGAAATCTTCACTTTTTTTGCCCAAAGCTAAGCGTTTCTTGTCTTGATCCCTAATTTCTATCGCAATATTCTCAGCTTTATTGACCAAATCATCGATGGCGAGAAGCTCTGCATTGTCGCTATCACGTACCCCCTCAAAAGTAATCGTCACTGTACCGTTAGCAGGGCAATTACTCATTTCAAAAGGAATCGGAGTTGCTTTGGATTGACTGCCAACGGATGGTAAATCTTTGGTTGCAATTGTTCCGAGACGAATATATTTATCTTGCTCAGAGCTTAAAACACCGCAAGTTACAGTGGTGACATTTCCATAGAGTTCAATGTTTACACGTCCTAACTCAACATTAGAATCTTGAGCATTCGCATGTTGATAAATGCTGCAACAAAAAATCACGATCATCGTTGTTATCTGTTTCATTTTTCTTTACTCAAAATCAACTCGGAGATAGCCCCTCGATTTAAAGGGACCAACTTTAGGTGTGTTGCCCGTTATACTGATTGGCCAAGCTTTAATGGTCACATTGGCGGGTTGTTGCTGCAGATTGAAAGGAATGACACTGTTTATATTATTGGGAATCAAAATGTTATTGTTTTGATCTGACATCTGAAATCCAATATCTGGATTATCAGAAATAATCATATTTCCGTTTGCTCTTTCTGCTTCAATTCGCAGTGTCAGCATAGCTTGCGCATTGATATTGGTACATTGGATTCCTAATGTTCGCGTTTGTACATTGACATTGCTTGGTTTATTTCCAGGACCTGCATTACTAAATGCATATGCCGGAATATCGCCAAAAGGAATTTCTACAATATCATTTGTTCCAATTTTACAGCTTTGAGGCACATTGACAGAACCACTATAACTCACTGTGTAAACAGGGAAAATTAATGGGTCGCCTGAGCCTATAGAGACATACACGGTAAACATGGTCTTTTTGGGAATAGGGACAAAGTCAATAAAGGGTTTGATCACTTTAAGCCTAAAGGTAAAGTTCGAATCCCTGACGCCAAAAGGTCTGCCTGCACTGACATTGGCGTCATAGCCCATCTGTACATAATTAGCAGGCGGATAAAAATCACCTGCATAACTGTCGGTAATTTTCATTGCGCCCAGCAAATAGTCATTAATGGGCAAATATTGATAACGACCTATTGTTTCAACAACTGGCAAATCAGTAACATAGCTACGTTTGGTTCTATTACCGCTGATGCCTGAACTGTGGGGTTCACATACTGCATATACTTGTGCCGAGAAGTTTTTTCTGATTTCTACAATTTGTCCAACAGCATTATTGGAACTACTGAAACTATTGGAAAGATCATAGAAAACTTCATCCACAACGCCTTGCCCTTTACTATTCCAGCATGAAATTGCAAAACACTGGGTAGAACCAAGTAATAATATGGAAGAGATTAAAAGCTTAACTTTCATATACACTCTCCTTATTTACATTCAAGGTCAAATTGAATGACGGGTTTGGTTAAGTCCATTTCTGAAATATCGTAATTAGCCAAACATTTTCCTCCATCAGTTTCATTCCAATTTGCTTCTAACGTGCCTTTGAGTGGCAGCCCAGTTAAATAGACTCGACCATCATCTGCGACCATACTTCGGGCTGAACTTTCTATTTCAGATACATTACTTGCGTAAGGCAAAAAATTACCGTTGTGGGTTAAGCTAATGAGGGCTCGGATCCCGATGCTGGTATTAAAGTTTGCTCGGACAATAGCACCTTGAATGGGTACTACATTTTCGACGTTATTACTGATTTCAAGATTATTGCTGAAGCTATTTGAGTTGAGTGCAACACGATTGGCACGATATTCAGTGGCATAAGGAACAATCGCATAGCCACGCCAATCTGTTTTCACACCAATATAATTTTCAATGTTGACCCCTTTGGCGCCCGGCGCTTTGACCAAAATTGAGGTAGCACCCAAGGGTTGACCAAAAGTAATACCATCACGATGGGCAAGTACACCACCTGAAGCGTTATAGGTAAATTGATTTGAGTTTTGATCATAGCTATAACCAGCACCAATGCTGCCGTAACGACCCTCATAATTTAAACTGACTGAACCGATACTGCCTTGGTTACTGACATGACCTTGGTTGATGCTATAACTTAAATTTCGGTCTTTGAGTAAAGTTCCACTTAAACCCGTCAAGTAAGATTCATGACCATTCGAGTTTTGAGTGGTTGAAAAAGTACTATAGGCATTATTCAGAGGGCTATTTTGGAAGTTTGCTTTAGGCCATAATTTGTCCAGAGGGAAGGAAATATTCATGGCATACATGGTGTCAGTTTGATTGATTTCTGAATATTTGTTGCGACTGATTGAAAATGAATAATTCAATCCTTTCCATGAGTTTGCATAGCCAGCTTGAGCCCATTCGTTTTTCTTGTCGGTATCCCAATAGGTTTGTTGATTTCCTGAGACAAATAACGATCCATATTTTCCGAGTGAATGAGAGATATTGACTTCTAGACGCCCTTTTTTTGCGTTATATAAGTTGTAGTAGTCAGTAATGATCGGTGTATTGGATTGATTGCCATCATGAGTTTCAGAAAGTTCATAACCACTCATATTGTTATAGCTAACGTCATTCAGGGTATAAAAGCCCTTAGTTGAATAGCGATAACCAAGAAGTTGAAAAGTTGTACCTGAACTTAAAAGCGATTTTGAATATAAAAAGCGCAATGATTGACCACTATGCGTAGACTGATCGGCTAACTCACTGTTGGCATGCGTGAGATCAAAAGATAATGCACCGTAATTTCCAAGGTTTGCCCCTAAGCCAACCAGCGCACTTTTATATTTTTGAGAAAACTGGGTTCCAGCATATACAGAGATCCCATTCTTCAGCCCGTGGATTGCCGTGGCTTGTACAACTGAAGGATTATCCTGAGAATCTCTACCACTGCGATATTCTCCAAAAACAACACTATATTTGGTTCGACCCTCACGTTGCAGGACTGGGAGCGTAGAATAGGGCACGACAAAGCTTTGTACTGAACCATCATTTTCTTCAATAGTCACCAAAAGATCCCCACTCATGGAAGTGGGATTCAAATCTTGGATATGAAAGGGTCCGGGTGCTACATTAATTTGATGGATTACATAACCATTTTGTTTAATGACAACCTTAGCATTGGTTTTAGCCACACCGCGTATCGTGGGTGCATAGCCTTGTTGACTGTCTGGATACATCGCACTCGAGGTTGATAAATGCACACCTCGATAACCAAAGCTGTCAAAAATCTCACCATTGGTTGAACCATCTCCAATAATTAATTGGCTTTTTAATGGAATAATTGTTTTTTGTAGATAGGTGTTTAAATTATTCCACTGATTATATGTTTTATCTGCATAACGATTATAGTTCCAGCTACTAGAGTGCCTCAATTGCCATGACCCAAGATTTATACCGCTGTCTAATCGTAAAAATAAACTGTTTGTATCCGTTTTTGAGTTGTCATAACCAGAAAGACTATAATTCGTGAATAGGCTATTGATCCCTTCATCCCATTGATCTGGAGGAATATAACCACGAATTTGGTTAAGTAATGCCGCTTGAGGCAAGCTAATCATTAATTTTTGTTTATCAAACTGAAATTGGCTGTTTGCACCGTCAATGATCGTACTAAAATCAGCACACTGTTTATGTGTAGACAATTGTTCATATTGACCAATATTTACGCCAAAACCTTGTAAAGTTTTCGTGACTAAACAAGGAAATAAACCTGTAGTGTCCTGAGTGTCTGGCTTTTCAATAAAGTTAATATCACGAGTAAACATATATTGATCATTGACATATACGTCGACCCGATAAAGACCTGGTAATTGATGTGTAGATTTTTCAAATCTGGTTAAATCAGAAATTTGAGTATTGGATAAGTTGTCTGCCAAGAAAGCAGGGTTAAATACTTGCTCAGCATGACTGACCCGTATAGTGAAGATTGAAATGAGTAAAGTCATTGCAATCCCAAAGGGTGAAAGCGGAATATTTTTCCTCATACATACAGTGTTGTATGGTATTGAAAATAAACTATTCATAACGATTACTTCAGCTCTAAATCAACTTTAGGTGTCAAGCCACCATAATCATTGACTGTTTGATAACTTAAGTTGCGTCCTGATGCATTTGAAATTTTTGTTTCGGTGAAGGGTGATGCCATAACATTTGGCTGTTTCACACCATCTAGATAAAGGTTGACAAAAGAGACATGGTAGGGAGACGGATTATTGACCATTATATTTTCAGCCGTCTTTGAAAACTTGAGTGTTTCCAAACTGGCTTCTGGTTTTGTTTTTAAATTTGTCGGGCGAACAAAAAGCTTAATTCGAGATAACACAGCAAGTTGTAAAATATTTTTATCTGCTAATGTGGACTTATCAATCGAGGGAATTGCTTTGACATTGATCCAAAACACAGACTCGCGATCTTGAGCGAATTCAGATGTCGCTACATTGATGATTCTCAGTGTATTTTCAGTCTTTGCTTCAGCAACAAACAAAGGTGGAGTAATTAAGAAATCCTTAGTTTTGTTATCACGATGATCTTCAACCCATGCATTAATTAAAAAGCGTTCTTTGTTATTGCTATTAATAATAGGAAGTGAAACTTGTTTTGCATCGATTGGGTAAATGACACGAGTAGAACCTAGAGATATTCCGCCTAAACCGTCAGTGTTGGCAAAACCTGTGGAAGACAAGCAGGCTAAGGTTATATTCAAAATACCCTTTTTTAATAAGTTGAAGTTCATATAAACCCTTAGAATTTATTTATGGATAAAAAACAGAAATTAAAACATGCTGTGAGGGTGTGAAAGGTTCTTCAATTGATTGATTAAGAAAAACATTTACACTCTTTTCCCTAATGTTTTTATCATCTTTAGGTAACGCCACAGATTGGATAAGTCGCTGCCCTAAGCTGATATATTCATCGCCCTGAATATTAATTTCTTTATCAAAATCATTTTTTGCTTGAGGCGTGGTAAAGAAAATCTCATGTGTATGCTTATTGGCTTCAGATAAACCGATCGCAAGATTATCGTAGATGCTCATAGGGCATAACGAAAAATGAATTTGAACAGGTAAGTACGGAGTTTCAGTTGTCACTCTGGCTTTTTCTACAGAAACAGCGCAACTTTCATGAACTAAAACTCCACGAAAATGAGCTCGCCCACCAAATACATAACTATCAGCATGAATATGAGAGCAGACCAATATTCCAGCGAACAACGTTATATATTTTTTCATGATGAATAAGCCCATTGTGTTTACTACGTCATAATTACTTTTGGAAAATAATTAATTTTTTGAGCAAAGAATTATTCATATTTCACAACAAATGTTGCATCAGCATTGGCTTGACCAGGTGTAGATTTACCTGTTGCTACATAACGTGCGCTAAATTGAAGTGTGTTATCACCTGCAATAAGTGTTTTAGGTGTAGAGAAGCTTGAACCATTTATTCCTAAGATTTTTGAAGTATCATCTGAAAGTTCAATACCAACAAATGATGCTGCTGTTGAGTTAGAGCCACCCGCAGATACTGAAAGTAAATTTGGATTTGTAGATTCAGCTTGACCATAGAATGCGACAGCTGCCGTTGCTTGTACTGTTGGATCACAGTCTACAAGTTTGATTTGAAATGGTACTGGCGTGGTTTTATCACCAGAAACTTCTAAACGAGCAATACGATATTGACCTAAATCTACAGTTTGGTTTGAAGATTCTGTACTCACAGCACATGCAGCATTTACCAGTTCACCCGTAAAGTGAACTGTACCGCCGTTTACAGTTACAGGATCGGCAGCAAACGCAGAAGCAGAAATAGTCAATGCTGATAAAGTTGCAATTTTTAATAGACTCAATTTCATAGTAAAACCTATTTATTTTAGAAAGGTTGATTTTCAATTTTTTTAATCTATTGAGTTCGTTTCACTGACTTCAATAAACTACATTTAGTCTCACTGTTTTAAAAAAAAGTGACACAGTTAAATAAATGTAAGTTCATGGTAGTTTGAATTATGTGAAATATCTTTGTAGTTTCTGGATGATTATTTGTATTTGACGAAAATAATTACTTTAATGTAATTAAATATTTTTATTTAAAATCAATAAATTATGTTGAATTTGAATATATTTATTAAAAATATATTGGTAAAATTTATATTAAAATCAATTTTTTATTTGATGATTGTCACATTTTTTATTATAAATGCGTAATTTTTAAAACAGTGTTAATGTTTGAAAATTAATAATATTATTATTATTTTATATTCATATTGGTTTAAAAGTAATCAAAATATTATTGTATGAAAAGGAAACTAAAGTCAAAAAAGCTAAAAACATCCTGAATTCGCGAAATCGACGCTGATTAGAATTCCTGTTTGTTTTAAATTTTTTTGTATATGGGGTGTTGGTTTGACTCAATCGCCTTTTTTAAGGTTGCATACAAATAGCTATAATTTTGGCTTCTTGCTTCAGCCAATAGCTTTTTAATATGCTCATCACTCCAACCTAAATATTTCACATGGGTAATAAAACTTGAAATTAACACCAAACTTGGATCGCCTTTTCTTAAATACGTTCGTTTAAGTTTACGTTTTTCTGCTGATACATTTAGCACTTTAATATCCTCAAGATTTTTATTTAATATATTTCAGAAATCAGTCTAAAACTTTCCCTCTTATGCACGATTGCTTGGCATTTAAAGCATAAAAATTATTACACTTACTGAGTTTATGCGGCATTTTAAGATATATGCCTTAATCCCCGAATTTGTTATTCAGTTTCTGAATAAATACTTGGCAAATTTTTACAGTAGCGTAGTTTAATGCTTTTAGAAACCATGTATTAAACATAATGATATAAAGTACATACACGTAAATCATAGATGATTATTATTTGAATTTTCACCAACATAAGCGATTGAGCAAGAGTTTTGCTTTTGGCTTAGCTTAGAGATCTATTCATTACAGTGTTTATTGAAAAGATTATCCTTTGAAGGAGTCTTGGAGATTAAAGTGAAATCTAATTTTGAGTAAAATATGTGTTTAAGTTTGCTTCAATCGAAAAATGAGTATCAACCACGACAAGCATTTCGCAGTAACTAACATATTTTCCTTTTAAATTTCTATAGGCTACATACGTTTATCAAGATATTGCTTTCTCCACTCAGAAGGAGAAAATCCTGTCCATCCACGAAAAGCACGATTGAATGAGGTTTGATCTTTATATGCTAATAAAAATGCAATTTCAGTGATCGCTAACTTCTCGTTTTTTAAGTGCTTTTTTGCCAAATTTTTCCGTGCATTGGCAAGGATTAATTTGAAAGATGAACCTCTGTCTCTTAAATCTCGTTGTAACATCCTCGGAGTAAGATTTAATGAGCGAGCAACAAAATGAATTTGAACATTATTATGCTCAAGTGCTTGGATCACACTTAAATTTACCAATTCAACAAGTGAATCTTGTTTCGGCATTTTTTTAAGTAAAATATTGGCATGATCTGACAAAATTTCAAATAATGTCGGGTCATAGCATTTGAGTTTAGCCTTTAATAGCGTATTTGAAAAAACGATTTTGGTTTGTTCTGTATTAAAGTAAACAGGGCAGTTAAAAAGTTGGGTATATTTTTCAATATTCTCTGGCTCTGGAATTGCCAAATCAAGACGGTGAAAAGCATTTTCAGCAGAATCCATCAATTGTTGTAAGTGATGATAGATAATAGAGACTTGCATCTCTTCAACAATTGACGTTTCTTTAATATATAAACCCGCTTTTACATATGCTGGTTTTTCCCAAGAGATTGAAAAAAAATCTTCATCAAAATCAATTTTTTTAGGGATGTAATTAAACCATAAGCGTTCATACTTCGAAAGTATTTCGATATAGTCAGCGAAGGTGTCACATGACTGGGCAATATATGCCACAATGCCAATATGGTTAGCCTGAACCAAAGCACCAATCTCTAAGCCTAAGCCTTCTTTGGGGTACTGTTCACTGATCTCTTTGATTTTATTGAGCCATTCTCCAAAAGGAATATGGTCATTAAATGTGCTTTTAAAGCTTTTAGGTGAATCTAAGCCATGTTTTTTACAAAAATCATCTAATAAAAGTGTTAAACTATTACGAACGCTTTTAATTTTTAAAAAAGACTTCATAATTTCTCCAAGTTTCCAATTGACTTGATCGTAAATTGGGCTTAATATGCTGAAAAATTTGTAAGGGAACTTCACCCATCAAATTTAGGTAAACTGATTTGGTTGCCTAAAAAATTGACAAGCCGTACTATTGATAAAATCAACCTGATTTACCAAAAATTGAAATATAGTTAAGACTTAAAACTGCATATTCTTTTGCTCTAAATCATATACATGCTCCTAAAATTGAAGGGTGGTAATTATATACCTGTTGGTAAAATTTAAGCATGATGTTTTCTCATTCATATTGAATAGAAAATTGCATTTTTGCATTGCCGACACCAGGCTCAGCTGTGTCCTTAGTCACAATATAATTGGCATAAAACATCAATGATGCATTTCCATTGGCATCGGCTGTGATTGGCTTACTTTTTGTCCCCAATACAACCCTGTTCTTATCTTTGTCGCTAATTTCAATGGCAACATTTTTGGCTTTTTTCGGCACATTATCTATGGCAAGTAACTGAGTATCGACAGTATCATTGGTTCCTGTAAAGGTGATAGTGACAAGACCATTTGCGGGGCAGCTGCTGACATCAAAAGGAATCTGAACGCGTGGGGAACGATCATCTTTATACATTCCTTTGCCCAGTCTGATGGTTCCGAGTTCTATTTTTTTATCTTGTGCAGTACTTAACACGCCACAGGTCTTTTCTGTAACAGTACCTGAAAGGTTAAGATTAATTGCATCTAATTTTATATTATTTGCATTTGCTGTTAAGGAGTAACTTAAATAAAAGACGCTCATTACAGATATGATATATTTACTTAGATTTTGCATCTTATTCTCCTAGGGAAAGTCAATCCGTATATATGCTCTGGAATTAAAAGGTCCAAGTGCTGGTTTATTTCCTGTAATACTGACTGGCCAAGCTTTGAAAGATATGGTCGCGTTTTGGTTTTGATTCAACAGAAATTCAGAAAAACTGGATAAATTGTTTGGAATCAAAGTTTTGCCATTGAGGTCTGAAATTTTAAAGCCGACATCATCATTGTTAGAGACCAACATGTCCCCTTGAGATTTTTCAGATTCAATACGGAAAGTCAGTGTTGCCGCAGCATTCATGTTGGAACACTGTACGGAGACACTTCTGGTTTGTGGATCGATAGAAGCGGGTTTATTGCCTGCGCCTGCTTGGTTAAATTCAGAGGCAAGAATGTCACCAAATTTAATATCTAAAACTGTTCCAGAATCAATGCTACAAGACTGTGGTGCAATAATTCGTCCAGTATAACTGATGGTATATACGGGGTAAGAGAGTGGATCAGTAGGGTTAGTGGTCACATAAACGGTAAACATGGTTTTTGATGGAATGGATACACTGCCTACAAAGGGTTTAACCACTTTCAGGAGAAAGCGTAAGTTTGAGTCATTTACAGGAAAAGACCCTCCCGTACTTACGTTAGGATGCATACCCATATTTATTCGAGCTGGAGGATGAAATGTACCAATAGCACTATCATTAATTTGCATTGCACCCAACAAGTATTCATTGATTCGTATATATTGATAGTCACCAATTTTTTCAACGATTGGCTCATTGGTTACATAAGCACGATTAGTATAATTATACGATGAACTTGATGGATCGCATCGGGCTTCAAGTTTTTGAGAAAAATTCATGTTCAAAACTTGTATTTTTCCTACTGCATTATTACTCGAAGTAAATGTATCCGATAAATTGTAATTAACTGAATCAACAACATTTATTCCTTTTGCATTCCAGCATTGTCGTGCAAAGGATTGAGTTGAACTAATGAACAGGAGTAAGAGTAATAAATATTTGAATTTCATCGTGTAGAGCTTGTGGCTTAAAAAATTGCGAATAATCTGAGAGCATATTTCAGCAGCATAAAGGGTTAGAGCATTTAACTTTGGACTGAATGCTGGCGTATATAAATACCCTTGATACGTTAAATATCGAGGTTTGATTGGACTGAACACGTATGTCGTGTGATTTTTCATATTTCAATCCTATGGGAAATCAATTCGAATAAATGCTCTGGAATTAAAAGGACCAAGTGCAGGTTTTTTCCCTGTTACACTGACTGGCCATGCTTTAAAAGATATGGTCGCATTTTGGTTTTGATTCAATTGAAACTCAGAAGTGCTTAATAAATTATTTGGAATCAATAGTTTATCATTAAGATTTGAAATTTTAAAACCGATATCATTATTGTTTGAGACCAACATCTCGCCTTGAGACTTTTCTGATTCGATACGGAAGGTGAGTGTTGCTGCAGCATTCATGTTTGAACATTGAACTGAGACACTTCTAGTTTGTGGGTCGACAGAATTGGGTTTATTGCCTGCACCTGCTTGTGCAAATTCAGAGGCAAGAATATCGCCAAATTTAATTTCTAAAACCTTGCCTGAATCGATGGTACAAGACTGTGGTGCAATAATTCGTCCACTGTAGCTAATAGTATATACTGGATAGTAGAGTGGATCGTTATGTGATGTGGTGACATAAACAGTAAACATCGTTTTTGATGGAATTGATACATTGCCTACAAAGGGTTTAATTACTTTAAGGCGTAATGTTAAATTTGAGTCTCTTACCAGAAAGGGATTACCGTCATCAACATTGGGATCTCTGCCCATAGATTTGCGCGCAGGAGGATAAAATTCACCTATCGCACTATCATTTATTCGCATTGCTGCCAGCAAATATTCATTAATTTGCATATACTGGTAATCACCTTCTCTTTGAACAATTCCTTGCTCGGCTATATATGCACGAACAGTTATACTTTGCCCCCCAGGATACGAAGCAGATGTGCATTGGGCTTTGATGTCCGTGTTAGGATTTATAGTGATCTCATGTATTTGCCCTATAGCATTATTACCCTGAGAAAAGGTTCTCGATAAGTCATAATTAACTTTATCGACTATATTGTAACCTTTGGCATTCCAACATTGTCGTGCATAAGATTGGGTGGAACTGACCATAAGAAGCGAGAGTAGTAAGTATTTAAGTTTCATTTTGTTCAGCCCCTTATTGACATTCAAGTTCAAATTGAACAACAGGTTTAGTCAAATCCATTTGAGAAATGTCATAAGCTGTGCTGCATTTTTCACTGGAGTTTCCGCCCCAATAAGCTTCTAAGGTGCCTTTAAGTGGTAAGCCAGTTAAGTAGACACGACCGTCATCAGCAACCATACTTCGGGTAGAACTTTCTGTTTCGATCACACTGCTGGCATAAGGTACAGGTTTGCCATCATGTGATAAGGTCACCAGTGCTCGAACACCGATACTGGTATCAAAGGTTGCTCGAACAATGGCGCCTTTAATTGGAACGACATGTTCAACGTTGTTACGAATTTCCAGATTATTACTAAAGCTGTCTGAGTTCAGTGCGACACGGTTAGAGCGATATTCATTGGCATAAGGCACAATCGCATAACCACGCCAGTCAGTTTTAACGCCAATTTGATTTTCAATATTGACGCCTTTTGCCCCAGATGCTTTGACTAAGATAGAGCTTGAACCTAAAGGTTGACCAAAGGTAATCCCGTCACGATGAGCAAGCACGCCACCTGATGCACTATAGGTAAACTGATTGGAATCTTTTTCATAGCTATAACCCGCGCCAACATTACCGTAGCTGCCGTTATAGGTCACATTTAAAGAGCCAATGTCACCTTGTTGGCTGACTTTGCCTTGGTTAAAGCTATAACTTAAATTTCGATCTTTCAGCAAAGTACCACTGACACCTGCCATATAGGTTTCATCACCATTCGAGTTTTGTGTACTTGAAAACGATGCATAACTATTCTGGATTGGATTGTCAGTAAATTTTGCCTTTGCTAACACCTTGTCTAAAGGAAAAGAAAGGTTCATGGTATACATGGTGTCAGTAATGTCACGCGCAGAGTATTTATTGCGACTGACCGAAAATGAATAGTTTACGGTTTTCCAAGAGTTAGAGTAACCTGCTTGTAACCACTCATCTTTTTTATCGGTGTTCCAGTAAGTTTGTTGGTTTCCTGAAATAAATAGAGAACCGTAGTCTCCAAATGAGTGTGAAATATTGAGTTGGAAGCGACCTTTTTTGGCATTATTTAAATTATAGTAGTCTTCAATATTGGGAAGATCAGTTTGATCTTTACCTGTATTGTAGCCACTCATGTTTTTATTGGTGACATCATTTAAGGTGTAGAAACCTTTGGTCGAATAGCGATAGCCTAAAAGCTGAAAAGTGGTACCCGAGCTTAGTAGTGATTTTGAATATAAAAAACGTAATGATTGACCACTAGATGAACTTTTATCTGCTAACTCACTGTTGGCATGGGTAATATCAAACGAGAAAGCACCGTAGTGTCCAAGATTTGCACCTAAACCCAATAAAAAACTTTTATATTTTTGGGAAAGCTGAGTACCAGAATAAACCGTCATGCCACTGTTCAATCCATGGATCGCTGTTGCTTGTGCGATAAAAGGATTGTCTTGGTTTCTTAATCCACTTCGATACTCACCAAGCGCAATACTGTATTTGGTACGATCTTCACGTTGTAAAATAGGTAGTGTTGAGAACGGCACTTTAAAGGTTTGTAGAGAGCCATCATTTTCTTCAATGGTCACGACCAAGTCACCATTTAAAGACGCTGTATTGATGTCTTCAATTTTAAAAGGACCAGGCGCAACGTTGATTTGATGAACCACATAACCATTTTGCTTAATGACCACTTTGGCATTGGTTTTCGCAACACCACGGATCGAAGGCGCATAGCCTTGTTGGCTATCTGGATACATGGCATCAGATGTAGACAAATGAACACCTCTGTAGCCAAAGCCGTCAAAAATCTCACCTGAAGTTGTACTATCACCGATGATGAGTTGACTTTTGATTGGGGCTACGATGGTTTGCGCATAAGTGTTTAAGTCATTCCATTGGTTTGAAGATTTGCCTTGGTGAGAGTTGTAACTCCAACTTCCAGAGTGCCTAAATTGCCATGCGCCAATATTGAGCCCATTGTCCAAACGTAAAAATGCGCTATTGGAATCTGTTTTAGAGTTGTTATAACCTGAGATATTATAATTGAGAAATAAACCATTGATGCCTTCATCCCATTGATCTGGTGAGATATAACCTCTGACCTGATTCATGAGCGATATTTGTGGCAGACTAATATTGAGTTTTTGTTTGTCAAAGTGGAATTGGGTTGTTGCACCTTCAATAATCGAGGTGAAATCTACACATTGTTGAGTGGTATCTGCAAAGCCTTCATATTGGGCAATATTGACACCAAAACCCTTTAAGGTTTTGATGTCTAAACAAGGCAATAAGCCTGTAGAATCCTGAGCGTCAGCACTCTCAATAAAATTAATATCACGTGTAAATGCATATTGATCATTGACATATACATCGACACGATACACACCAGGTAACTGATGGGTGGACTTATCAAATCTGCTTAAGTCGGAGATTTGTGTGTCAGGCAACCCATCTGACAGGAATTCAGGGTTAAACACTTGTTCAGCATGACTCTCTCTCACCATCACTGCGGATATAAGCATCGTTATCGCCATACCCATCGGGTATCGCTTAATAATTTTCCTTATACGTAACGTATTGGATGATGTTAAATGTAGAGTATTCATATGCTTACTTCAGTTCTAAATTCACTTTAGACGTTAAACCACCATAATCATTGACTGTTTGATAGCTCAAGCTACCGCCAGAGCTGTCTGCGATTTTTGTCTGCGTTAATGGAGCTGCCATCACATTGGGTAATTTTTTGTCATCTAAATAAAGATTGACAAAAGACACATGATAGGGAGATGGGTTATTGACTGTAATACCGTCAGCAGTTTTAGAAAACTTGAGTGTATTCAATGAGTCTTCAGCTTTAGTGGTTAAACCTGTAGGTCGAATAAACAGTTTGATGCGAGATAAAACCGCAAGCTGTAAAACATTCTTATCGGTCAATGTTGACTTATCAATCGAGGGAATCGCTTTGACATTGATCCAAAACACAGATTCACGATCTTGAGGGAGATTCGGTGCCACATTGATAATACGTAAGGTATTTTCAGCGTTCGCTTCAGCAACAAATAAGGGTGGAGTAATCAGAAAATCTTTAGATTTATTCTCTGAAGAATCTTCTACCCATGCATTGATCAAGAAGCGCTCTTTGCTATTGCTGTTAATGATCGGCAAAGAAACTTGTTTTGCATCGGTTGGATAAATCACACGGGTTGCACCCAGTGAAATACCACCAGAACCATTGGTGTTTGCAAAACTTGTCGCAGTCATACAGGCTAAGGTTATACCAAGAAGACCTTGTTTAAATAAGTTCAAGTTCATATAAACCTTTAGAATTTACTTATGGATAAAAAATAGAAATTAAAAAATGTGGTGCTTGAGTAGGTGAATCTTCAAAAGGCTTATTTAAGTAAACACGTACACTTTTTGGTGATTCATCGTCATAATGTTTAGGTAGGTCAATATGTTGGATAAATCTTTCACCTAAACGTTTATGTTCAGCACTTTGAATATTAATTTCTTTATCAAACTCACTTTTTGTTTGTGCTGTGGTGGTAAACATCTCTTTTTTTAACTGATTGGGTTCAGATAAACTGATGATGAGATTGCTATAGTAGTCAACAGAACAGGTTGAAAAGTTAATTTGAATAGGGGATTGGGGAGCTCTAGTCGAAGTATCAACTATACTTTCAATCGAAATTGAGCAACTTTGATTGAGTAAAGCCCCCAGAAATTGAGCTTTTCCACCAAATACATAACTTTCAGCATAAATATGAGTGCTAACCAATATCCCAGCAATCAGGGCTATATATTTTTTCATGGGTAAAATAAGCTCATTTAGTCAATTGCTTAGAAATTATTCCCGAAAGAATAATTACTCATATTTCACTGTAAAGGTTGCATTTGCATTTGCTTGACCAGGTGTAGTGGCAGCATCTGTAGCTACATAACGTGCACTGAACTGAAGCGTGTTATCACCAGTAATAAGTGTTTTTGCTGTTGAGTAATCCGCACCTGTTAAGCCCAATACTTTTGCAGTGTGGTCCGCAATTTCAATACCGACATTTTTTGCTGCGGTGCCGTTTGCATCAGCAGCAGACACTGCTAATAGTTTAGCGCCAGCTGTACCACCTACAGCATTACCTTGGAAAGCAACCGCTGCAGTTGCTTGAACTGCAGTGTCACAGTCGACAAGTTTGATTTCAAAAGGTACAGCAGTTGTTTTATCACCAGCTTTGGTAAAGCTTGCTGTACGAATTTGACCGAGTGTTACGGTTTGATTTGTAGAACTTGTACTTACTGCACATGCAGCATTGACAAGATCGCCTTTAAAGTTGACTGTTCCACCTTTTACTTCAACAGGAGCAGCTAAAGCAGAAGCAGAAACACCGAATGTAGAGATTGCGATTAGACCTAATGTACTAAATTTCATAGTAAAACCTATTCGTTAAAAAAATTGATATTCAACACTTTCTTTTTTGTTTATTGACTTCATTTGTTATGGCATCAATAAACGCTGTTTATTCGTACTGTTTTTTAAAAATAGTGACAGATGTAATAAACACACGAACATATTGATATTTACCGCAAGGGAAAACTTTGTATTTTAAACGCGATTAGATTGTATTTAACGACGATTATTATTTTTGTGACTTTATTTTTATTAATTATTATTATTGTGAATTAAGTCTCTAATTTTGTTTATTTTTAATGTTTAAAATCATGATTTAAATTTAAAATTATTATTTAATATTATGTAGATAATGAAAATTATATGTGAAAAATATTATATTTAAAATGGTTTTGAAATATTAATTTATTACGGTATTGTAATTTTATAAAAAGGCATGCATTTGTTTAGTATTTTTTAATTTAAATTAAAATTTATTATTGTGGTTTTTTAAACAGAAACTGGTGATTGAGAATTTATTTGTTTGAGATGGTGGTTTTTGAATAATACATATTTAAAAGGCTTAAATGAAAATACTTTTAACCCGTTTAAAAAATAATTTTAGCCGCATTCTTTGGATGACTTGATGCCTCATTTGTTTAAAAAAAATTAACGATCATATAAGTTGTGTGTGTATTGATGTTTTGACTATATTTGCATTCATTAATTGTTATATTATAACATAACAATTAATTATTGATAATTGAACATTGTCTTTTGAGCTTGGATTTTAGTGAAATGAAACGATGCTACTTTATTGGATTGATTGGATGCGTTTCGGCATGTAGCCAAAACGCATTAGACTCAAAACAACAGTTCATGACGATCAACCAGTCTTTATCCAAGCTCGTTAGGACAAATCATCAAGTAGATAAACAGCCTATCAAAAACGTGCCGGCTTCTTTTTTGGTGTGGGAGCAAGATGCAGTTAACCAACAAGCGATTGAACATTATAAAAAATTTTTAAAACAACAAGGCATACATACTTATGTGCCTAATTTTGAGTTTTTCCAAACTGCGAGAGATTGGCAAAGATGCAATGCAACTGAATTTGAAATTCCTCCTCAAGCGTTGTGGCGCAATATCGTGCCTACACTCAACATTCTGGACCAGCTGATTGATCAGCAGATTTTGAATGATTTCACAGTGACTTCAGTTTATCGAAATTTAAATCTCAACCGATGCGCCAATGGTGCAAGCGCTTCAAAACATATTTTTAATGCGGCTTTAGACTTTCGAATTGGTTCTGAAATGCCAGATGAAAAAGAATTGGTTGTTATTCAAGGCACAAAAATAAAACTTTGCAAGTTTTGGCATGACTATGGTCAACAACTCAATATGGGTTTAGGCGTCTATCCATCGGGGCAAATCCATATTGATAGTGCAGGTTATCGCACTTGGGGAGCAGATCATCGTTATCACTCATCTCCATGTATGAATACTTTTCTAAACAATCATAAAAAGCAGGATCAATAAAAATGAAACAAGCTCAGGCGCAGCAAATGCTTTTGCAAATTTTACAGGCAGAACATAAGGCAATGAGCGCATATCAACTTTTGGAAAAAGCCAAGCCTTATGGTTTTCAAGCCCCTATGCAGATTTATAGAGTACTTAAACAACTGTGTGAGCAGAAACTTATTATTAAACTGAATAGTTTAAATCTATATATCGCCACAGTTGCAAATTTGGAAACGCCTTATCAAATCTTAACGGTCTGTACCCATTGTCAACAGGTGCAAAGTATTGTCATTCCCCATTTTGACAGATGTGTCAAACAATCCTTAAACGCAAAAAAATTTAACGCCAAATGTGAATATTTAGAAGTCCTCGGTCAGTGTTTTGCGTGTGTATCGGCGCATGAAAACCATACAATTTTAAAGTGAGAATGCCAATGAATAACTTATTAGCCACTCCCCAAAAGCTTCCTGTCACTGTTTTATCAGGTTTCTTAGGTGCTGGAAAAACGACTTTACTGAATCATATCTTGAATAATCGTGAGGGTCGCAAGATTGCAGTGATCGTCAATGATATGTCTGAGGTCAATATTGATGCTGCTTTAGTTCGAGAGGGCGGTGCAGAACTTTCACGGACCGATGAAAAGTTGGTTGAAATGAGTAATGGTTGTATTTGTTGTACCTTAAGAGAAGACTTATTGGTTGAAGTCCGACGTTTGGCAGAGGAGCAGCGCTTTGATCAATTGGTGATTGAATCTACAGGTATTTCTGAACCTTTACCAGTTGCAGAAACCTTTACTTTTGAAGATGAAAATGGCATTTCACTGAATGAATTTGCCCGTCTTGATACGATGGTGACTGTGGTTGATGCCTATAATTTTTTAAAAGACTATAGCTCTCTGGATAGTTTACAAGCGAGAGGCGAGTCATTAGGGGAACATGATAGTCGTAATGTGGTTGATTTATTGATTGATCAAATTGAGTTTTGTGATGTGATTGTGCTGAATAAAATTGATTTGATTCAGCCACCCGAGCAGGACAAGCTGTTTAAAATTTTACAATCGTTGAACCCCCGAGCAAAAATTGAAGTTTCTGAATTTGGTCAAGTGAATTTGGATCGAATATTGAATACTCATTTATTTGATTTTTATGAAGCCGCACAAGCGCCGGGTTGGCTTAAAGAACTGCGCGGTGAACATACCCCCGAAACAGAAGAGTATGGTATTCAAAGTTTCGTTTATCGTGCCAGACGACCATTTCATCCGCAAAGGTTCTTTGATTTTATTCAAACTGAATGGCAAGGTGTCATTCGTTCTAAAGGTTACTTTTGGTTGGCATCAAATCCTGAGTTGGCAGGATCTTGGTCACAAGCAGGTGCGTTGGCAAGACATGGTGTGGCTGGATATTGGTGGGCAGCCGTGTCTGATGAACATTGGCCAGAAGATCAGCACAGTCTGGATGTCATTCAGGGAAACTGGGATGAACAAACAGGTGATGCTCGCCAAGAAATTGTTTTAATTGGACTGGATATGAATCAATCTGAATTAATTAATCAATTGGATGCATGTTTGTTGACGGATACAGAAATGGCATTGGGTGCAGAAAAATGGCAAACTTTTGATAATCCATTTAGTGATTGGGCGGATTCTATCGCAACCCATTAATCCATGATGTATAGCTCAGTCAGTGTCTAGTTGTGAGTATGGTTTAAAAGGCGTGCTTTTAGTTAAGCACTCCTTTATTCTTTTGATCAATGAAAACCCTAGATTAAATTAAAACTTTGCTCTTAATGTAAGGGTGACATTACGCGGTTCACCCCAATAAACGCCGTTATAAAAACCGACATTTAAGTAGTATTTTTCATCAAATAAATTATTGATATTTAGACTTGCAGTCAGCTCATCACTCAATTTATAACTGGCAAAAGCATTTGCCAAGTAATAAGCCTTTTGAGTGACTACACCACCATTGTAGGCATTTGCAGGCGCTCCTCCCCATTTTTGTGAAATCTCACTTTGCCAGTTGATGCCGCCACCTATCGTCAATTTTTCTGAGCCTGACCAAAGATTTTCAGGCAGGGTATAACTGCTAAATAATTTCACTTGGTTTTGAGGAATATTGCTTAAAGCATTAGCATTTGCAGAGCTGACACTATTGACATAAGTATACCCAAAACTTAGATTCCAGTTTTCCTGTAATTTACCAATGGCTTCTAATTCAAAACCATTGACTTTAAGCCCTTTGCCCGTTGACATATAGGCAGTATCCATCTCATCAACTTTAGCAATGGTGCCGTTTTTTACACCTTCGCGGTATTCAACATCTTCTACAGCAAGGTCTTTGACATCTGACCAAAATAAAGCCGCACTGGTCAGTAACTTACCGTCCAATAGATCCGCTTTAATACCCAGTTCAGTGGTGTTACCCATTTCAGGATCTAAATAGTCACCAAAGCGATCTCGTCGTGTGGAGGGATTGAATACTTTGGTATAGCTGGTATAAGCAGTATAAGTATCATTGATGTCATATAAAATCCCTGCATAGGGGATGAGTTGATCAAAATTACGTGGCTTTGTAGGAGAAACAGCAGCGTTAGGATCCCATTTATCGACTTTGTAATCATAGGAGCTATAACGTGCGCCTAAAATTAACTTAAGCGGGTCAGCCAGATTTAAACGTAAAGTTGAATATACGCCGTAAAGTTCTGTGGTATTGGTACTACCTGCACCATTTTTTTCATATGTCGGTTTCGGAATATTTCCTGTCCACTCTCGATAATCTGGTATAGCAGCAGGATATGCTATTTTGCTGTTAACACTTAATGAAGTATTTTCACTTTTGAATCCACTATAACCAATGATTAAATCATGTTGGCGGTTTAACAATTGAAATGAACCAGTTGCATAAAAATCAATATTGAGCTTTTTACTTTCAGCATAAGGGCTGACCATACTCCATAGACTTAAACCTTTACCTGTGCTTGGGTCTGGAAAACCACTCCCACCATAAGCCACGATCCAACTGTTATCCGAAGTGCTGTGTGCAATTGCAGCTTTTACCAACCAATCATTGGCAAAAGTATGTTCTATATCTGCAAAAACTGTTTTATCTGTATTGGCAATTGAGCTCCAGTCCGCAGACAAGCTAAAGTTTCGCGAAAAATTCGCTTTACTTCCATCAGCATTGAAATATGGCACTGTTCCCCACGTTGAGCCTTTAGGGTCATTGTCTTGATATTGGAACCCAACAGAGGCAGTTGTGTTTGCCGTTAAATCTGCACTGATAATCCCCATCGCGGCTGTTGACTTTAGTTTATAACGATCCATATAGGATTCTTTGTCAGTATAAGCTGCCATGAATCGGCTTCTAACACTGCCATCTTGAGTGAGTGGAATAGAAACATCGGCTTCAACACGGGTGTTGTCCCATGAGCCATAGGTGGAGCTGACATTGCCCTTAAACTCTTTTTCAGGACGTTTACGAACCATATTGATGGTTGCAGAAGGGCTTCCTGTTGAACCTGTTAGACCTGATGCACCTTTGACGACTTCAATACGGTCAAAGAAAAAGCTGTCGAAGCGAGGAGCGTTGTCACCTACAGGCATACCATCAATTTGTCGGTTGCTGATTGCAAAGCCACGGGAATAGTAGTTAGAACGTTCACTGTCATTCTTTGTTGCTGTTACACCGGGAGTGGCAGCAAGTACATCATCCAAAATAGTGAGACCACGTTGCTCAATTTGTTCACGTGTGACTACACTCACAGATTGTGGTGTTTCTTTTAAAGATAACTTGAGTTTCGAAGATGATCGTGATGAATTGGCTTTATAACTGCCACTTCCTTCAGTTTTTTCATCTTGAGTATCTGCTTTGACGGTAATGGTTGGGAGAACAGACAGATCAGTATTGGATGGTTGTTCTTGTGCAAAAGCAGTATGAGAAATTGCACCACATATCAAGAATGACTTGATTGCAATGTTTAATGCCGTTTGTCGAAATTGCTTGTCCATAATAGTGATAAATTATGCTAATAAGAATCGTTATTATTATCAATAAGATTACAAAAAGCTACGAAAATGTCATAATTTATAAATAATTATTTTGATATTTAAAGAAAAAATAAGATTTAAATTTATGTAATATATTATTTTATATGTAATTTTTTAAAATTAAATACATGAAAATTTATTGTTCATTTCATTAAACTCATAATGATTAAATGTATCAGAAAGTAAATTGATTGGGAGTAAAATTGTTCCAAAAAAAAGATTGACATTAAAGTTAACTTTAAACTTAAAGTAGAGCTATACCCAATGAGGCGATAAAATGAAAGTCTTCGAAAAATTGATATTTCCAAATGGTTCTGAGATTGCCAATCGTATAGCGAAAGCTGCGATGGAAGAAAATATGGCAGATTTAAATCACGCACCTTCTGAAGCATTGATGCGTTTATATCAAGCTTGGGCTGATGGTGGTGCAGGACTGATTATTACAGGTAATGTCATGGTGGATCGTCGTGCAATGACTGGACCTGGTGGTGTGGTACTTGAAGATGATAAACACTTGGACATTTTTAAACGTTGGACTCAGATAGCACGTTCTCAAGGGGCACAAGTTTGGCTGCAAATCAACCATCCTGGTCGTCAAATGCAGTCCAATCTGGGTCAAGCAACTTGGGCACCATCTGCTGTTGGATTAGATTTAGGCAAAATGTCAGATCGTTTTAATTTACCAATTGAAATGACTCAAACGATGATTGATGAAGTGATTCAACGTTTCGCAAATACGGCTCGGTTAGGCGAAAAAGCAGGTTTTACGGGAGTCGAAATCCATGCAGCGCATGGCTATCTATTGAGCCAGTTTTTATCACCGCTCAGTAATAAACGCCAAGATCAATGGGGCGGTTCACTTGAAAATCGTGCACGTCTTTTACTTGAAATTGTCAAAGCAGTTCGAGCAGTGGTCTCAGATCAGTTTACGGTGGCAGTGAAACTTAATTCAGCAGACTTTCAGCGTGGAGGTTTTAGTGCTGAAGATGCTCAACTTGTAGTCGAAATGTTGAATGAATTGGCGGTCGACTTGGTTGAACTTTCAGGTGGCAGTTATGAAGCCCCCGCGATGCAAGGACAAGCGCGAGATGGTCGAACTTTGGCACGTGAAGCTTATTTTTTGGAGTTTGCGCAAGAGATTCGCAAGATTGCCAAAATGCCCGTGATGGTCACAGGTGGTATTCGCCGTAAACAAGTTGCTGAACAGGTCATAGAGAGTGGTGTCGATATGGTTGGAATTGCTACGGCTTTAGCCATTGATCCAAACTTACCGAATGCATGGAAGCAAGGACAAAATATAGCACCGACTTTGAAAGCAATTTCATGGAAGAATAAAACGCTTGCATCACTTGCCAATATGGCAACAGTTAAATTTCAGCTACGTAAACTCAGTTTAGGTAAAACGCCCAATCCTCAAGTGTCCCCCTTATGGGCATTGATTTTACAACAAACTGCGATGGCACGTCGTACTCGTCAGTATAAGCATGCGATGGCAAATATCTTAAAAGCGAGGGGATAAGATGGGACAAAATCATGATTTGAATTGGATGATTTATGGTGCAAATGGCTATACGCCTGCTAAATTGATGGATTATCAGTTCGTTACTCAGCTTCAAGATTCAGGCGAATTGGTGATTTGTTAATATTCAAAAGTTGAAAGAAGTGAGATGTCGATTGAGTTGTACTTCTTATTCACTCTTAATTGACTCAAAATGTATGAATAAAGAAAAACCAGATCAAGTGATCTGGTTTTTTATAACATCGAGCAATTTTTTTAAGAAATTAATTTAACCTGAGTTCGATAAAAATCATTGATGAAAGATGATACAGCCAAACCTCCTGATTATTCATACAAGTGATTTGGATGATTCATTTATTTCGCCCTTTTGAATCTATATATGGTCTTGCTATCGTGAAGCGACATGGATGTCGCCATGTTGAGCGGGGGGTATATAGGATGTACCCCTCGCTCAACGAAAGATTTTTGTCACTTTTCATCTCTGAAAAGTGAGCCATCGCCTACGCAAAACAATTTAAACTTTAGAAATAAAGTGTGGCAGTGCAAGCCTTAGATCATCAAACAATCTATTGATCGCTTTAATTTTATTGATCAAGAGAAATGAAACGCTATTGATGGTTGCGCTTGCGGAGCGCCGCTCCTCATCCTAAAATTGGATGAAAACGCAGCAAGACTCCATGGAGATTTATTATTTTTCAATGAGTTGAAGATTTAATTACATCGAACTCAGGTTAATTTAGACTTTTTAATCGTTTTATCACAGCCTCAGCAACTTCTTTACTGGATTGAGGATTTTGTCCAGTGATGATCCTGTCATCAGAAATCACATAAGAGGTAAAAGGGAGAAAACCTCGTTTATATTGAGCACCGCGTTGTATTAAATTGTTTTGTAGAGAAAAGGGAACTTGAGATTTAATTCCAGACAACGTTTCCTCAATATTGGCAAAACCGGTCACAGTTCTTCCTGCAATCAGCGGTTGTCCATTTTGTTTTTTTAAAGGCAATAATCCACCGACACCATGACATACTGCTGAAACAATCCCACCTTGTTGATAAATTTTTTCACTGATCTTTTGTAGGGCTTGATTGTTGGGAAAATCCCACATCGTCCCATGCCCACCAGTATAGTAAACGGCTTGATAATGTGCTGGATCAATTGCATTAGGTGCCAGTGTGGTGTTCAGTCGCTGTACAAATTTCGGGTCTGCCAGATGTGCTTTAGCTGATGCATCCATGTAGATAGATTTTAAACTGCGTTCATCCAGTGGAACAGTACCACCTTGAGGGCTGACAAAATCCATGTCGTATCCTGCTGCTTGAGCAACATCATAAAAATGAGTAAGCTCAGTCAGCCATAATCCTGTCGTATCAGAACGTGAGGGATACGTTGCATGATTGGTCATAACGACCAAAATTTTTCCGCTTGATTTTACGGGGTTAGTTTGTTGAGTAGATTCAGATGCTGTGCTTTGACCACTTGCGAATATCACCATAAAAATGCCCATCCACCGATAAAGAAGATTCCAACGTTTAAACATAACAGGTTCCTAATCGTCCACCTGTATTCAATGCTATGCTTAAAGTGAGGTTTAAGGTCAAGCACTTTTATGATTTATGGATAACTGGGCTACATTTGTTCCTTTGCATAATAAAGATTCAGCAAGCGTTGTGCATTTTCCGCACAAGTAATTTCATCAGGTTTGTTATTGATTGCGTGAATCATGGTGCGTAGATTCAGTTTGCTGAGGCTTAACTTTTGTTCTAATTCTTCAATATCTTTAATTTTACTTTCTAAAATACCGATCAATATGTCGTGATTCCATTGACCAACTTGAGAGGGTAAGAAAGACTTAATTTCATTCAATGAAAAACCGACTTGTTGTGCCTGTTGAATCAAAAAAAGCTGTTTAAGATCATCTTCACTGTACTCTCTATAACCATTTGATTTTCTTTTGGCTTTGGGGAGTAGTTTGATTTGCTCATAATAACGAATCGTCGGCGTACTTAGTCCGCTTTGTTTAGATAATTGACTGATATTCATTTTACTAATTTCTTTTTAACACTAAAGTTTACTTTAGGCTTTCACATCATCAAAAGCAAGATGAAAAGATCAATCTGAATTTCATTGAGCGTAAAGATAAAGAGCAGTGGGATTTTTTCTGGAAGGAATCTTGTATTTTCAGTAGTAGCGTCATGAAAATACAAGATTGGTGAACATCCTATGGTCAAAACAGACCAGTTTGAAGTTAGAACGCCCAAACAAATTTTAATAGTCCAGTATGACCTTCTGGGCGATTTTCAACTTGAGTCTCGGTTAAATATTTTGCTTCGACCGACCAGTTTTTATCTTGATATTGTACAGCAGGACCAACAGCCAAAACCTGTCCACGCATACCAATATTGTCACCATGTTGGCGATCTGATTTGGTTTGCTTAAACGCATAACCTTCAATAGCAACTTTAACATGATCTGAAAGCTTATAGCCTATACTGTAATCTCCTGCAAAATAATCTCCAGATCGATAATGTGTATCATCGTTTTCTGTATTAAAGCTATAAGAGATTTTCGTAGAAAGGTCTAAACCATTTTCAGGTGCATAGCTATAGCCAAAAATTGGTCGTACGGTATTGTAGTTTTTTCCTATATTGGCAACCAAAGGTTGAGTGATGCTTGCTTTGTCATATTTTCCAGTAGCAAGCACTGTTTCAATCGCGCCAATCCAGTGATGATTACCACGGTGCCAACCAAGCATTGAACCGAGCATTAGATCACCCAAGGCGGTGTTATGGTCTGACATACCTGCTGCTGAAAGGCGCAAATCGACCATCGGTTGAATCGCATAGAATCCAAGTTGACCTCCCCAATAGTTTTGCTCTGTCATCCAAACCAGTCGAGGAATAAAAGCATTGACGTCTAAATGAAAATTGGGAGGACCTTGATCAAAATGTCCTGCATGATAATTTTGATAATAAGTCAATAAGTAAACACCCGGTGGAGGTAAGGCACCTGCCATCATACCTTCTGCACCCAAGGCAAATGAGTCTGCACCATTTTCCGTAGCATGAACGATGTGCGTGCTTAAACCGAGCATTAATGTAAGTGAAAGTTTTAAGATGAATTGTTTCATAGAAAATCCTTTTCAATGATATTTTTATGACATCGAGCTGTACCTATAAGCTTCTGTATAGGTACATTGTGTTAGATAAAATCGTGATGTTTGAGGTTAAGCTGCTGCTCTACGGCGATTAACTTCTGTTGAGGGAATTTGTTGAGTCTCTTTGACCAATTCAAAGTGAAAGCTAATGTGCTTAAAAGGCTGATCTAAATTATATTTTTTAATCTCGTCAACAGCTGTAACTTCACTTGCCGTGGCAATTAAGCCTTCACGTGTGGCAAAGGCAAAGTCGTCCCAAAGATATTGATCACCATCAATATTGAATTGGGTGGTGAGTTTGCGATAACCTGGCGCAGAGACAAAATAGTGAACATGAGATGGTCGATTGCCGTGACGACCCAGCAAATTGAGTAGTGCTTGTGTCGTACCATCCGGTGGACAGCCATAACCTACAGGCATGGTGGTTTGTGCGACATATTGACCATTGGCATCTGTGAAAATACTACGGCGCAAATTAAACTCAGACTGAGATTTATCAAAGAAAGAATAATTGCCTAGACTATTGGCATGCCAAATTTCTACTTTGGCATTGGGAATTTTATTTCCAGCCGTATCTGTGACAATACCTTCAATGATCAACGCATCAACATGATCCGATTCAGAACCATCATCCATACGTGCAAAGCCGACAGATTCAGGTGCACCTGCAACATATAATGGACCTTCGATCGTGCGTGGTGTTCCACCTGTAATACCAGCTTTCGCATCGGCTTCATCAGCACGCAGATCTAAATAGTGTTCTAAGCCTAATCCTGCTGCCAACAGACCAAGCTCGTTGGCTTGACCAGCATCGGTAAAGTATTCTAAACCTTTCCAAAGTTCAGTTTGAGATATATCCAAGTCTTCAATAGCTTGGAACAAGTCTCCAAGTAGGCGAACCACAATTTGCTGAACACGTGGATTTACTTCACCTGTTGCAGTGTCTACATTCATTTGTTGAACTAATTTATCTATTTCTTGGCGGTTCATCATCATCTTCCTTTGATTGATATGACTGTCGGGAGTGATCTTGTTTTGTCGAGATCACTCAACTGTATCTTTGACTAAAATTGTATAAAGACATGCGTTAGGTCTAAATGTGTCTGAAAAGTGCTGAACGTGATTGTTCCTTTGCACCATCCGCAGCACTCAAGAAACGTTCAGTATGAATATCTTTTTCAAACAAACGGCTTTGCATCAGTGTAGAAATAGCTGCATCAATCATCGGAGGCGGTCCACATAAATAGGCTTTGTGTCCACCACATTTGTGCTCGAAATAATTGGCTACAGCTTCATGAACAAAGCCTGTAAAACCTGTCCAATCGTCTGCTGATTTGGGTGCATTAAGCGCAGGGATGTATCTGAAATTTGGATATTCTTTGACAAGCTGTTCAAATTTTTCTCGGTTATACAATTCAGCCAGATCACGTGCGCCTTGGAAAAGATATATGATGCGTTGATCACCTTGTTCAAGCAGATCCATGATCATGGATTGCGGACTGGACAGCCCCGAACCGCCTGCGATAAAGATGACATTTTGTTGGTCAGACTTACGTACAAAGAATTGCCCATATGGACCTGAAAGAGCGAGTTTATCTCCCAGCTTTAACTGTTCATGGATATACTGTGTTCCCTGACCGCCTTCGACTTTACGAATGTGCAATTCGATGATATTGGTTTCACTGGGTGAGTTTGCAATTGAAAATGCACGAGTCCCTTCGACATTGGGGATATGGAGATTGATATATTGTCCAGCTTGAAATGCCATCTCACGATCAATTTCAAAACGGATGCCCTTAATCGTCGGTGATAAGTCGGTCATTTCGACCACTTTTGCTTGGTAGTCTTGAACCAAGTAACCTAAGAAATCCTCATCTTCATCCACATCTGCCTCGATGATCATGTCAGATTCAGGTTTACAACAGCAGGCCAAAACTTTATTTTCTTCTCGTTCAATATCCATCAATGCAAACGGTGAAGCCTCGCCAACATCGTAGAAACCGTCTGTGACTTGGACTTTGCAAGTCCCGCATGTGCCATGCCCACAGGCAAAGGGTAGCCAAACCCCTTGGCGTAATGCAGCATCCAAAATAGTTTGATCTTGCTCTACTTCAATCGTGGTACCGATGGGTTCGATGGTAACTTGATAGCTCATCTTCATTCTCCTTAAACGTGTGTGCCGTTGTAACCCTGTAATTCAGGCGTAACAAAGCGTAGGAGTGATTTGTGATCAAAACCCAAATCCGCTAAAGATTTAGAAAGATCCACGTTTAATCGTTGCCGGTTAAGGTAAAACTCAACTTTTGACCAATCAATATTTGCAAAGTCAGGATGTTGCTCGAAACCTACTTGAATCTGTCCATCAAGCAACTCTTGAAAAGTTTGATGCGCTGAAACGACAAAAGTATGGGCAGAACAAAAAAGTGTATGATGGTCCCAACCAATAAATAGCAGCATATTGTCGCCGTATTTTTGCTGGAGATCTAAAGGTTCAAATTGATAATTTTCTACAATCGCTTTTACGGTCATGGGGTAATTCCTCAAATTTTTTGAATAAATCCTTGAGAGGATGCAGTCGTTAGCGACGACATCCGTTCCTTGTTGCTGTTGTTTTGAGTGATGGATTAAGCCGCGTTACCTTTCCATTTTTTCCAGCGTTTTTGGTCTGGGGAACCTTCTATGTCAAGATTGTCTGCACCCACATTGAAATTGTAGTAGTCCCTTAAAATGCTTTCTAAGTCAGGACCACCGCAATTGCCTTGTAAAATCTGATGAACAGGCAACCAAGCTTGGATGTATTTTTCAGGCTCTCTTTCAAAAATGTCATGGCAGCCATCTGAACAGGTATGGTAGCGTTCGTCTTGGTAAATTGATTCACGATAACTGAACATGGTTTGGTCGCCATCCATCTCTGTAAATGTCATTGGAATTTGGCAGACTTGGCAAAGTTGTGGTAAGCCTGCGCTATAGAAGCGTTTACCTTCGGCTTCCATTTTGCGTGCCAGTTCCCAGCGTGGGCGATAGTATTGATCAAAAGTGTCAGGGTATTTTGCAGATAACCAATCCATTTCTTCATCTGTTGGAATCCAAGTATGGAAGCCAGCCGCATGACCAAAGTTATAGAAAATCCACCATGCTTGGTGTGATACATGCTCTTTTTCTTTGGTGATGACCTCACTGTATTTCGGCATACGAATGCCATAGCGACTAAGGTCTTTGAATAATGCACCACCTGCTTCTTCAAAGTAGGTTTCCCAAGCTTCTTTCCATGACATGACTTTATTTGGCAACATATAGTCCATCATCATGCCGACGATGGAGAGCAAACGGGTGCCACGCCAGAACCATTTATCAATCCATTCTTGAACGATTGGCACATTATCTTCATGCTGTTCAAGTAAGAATTTGACAATTTCTAAACCGAGTGTCATGTGGCGTGCTTCATCTGATTGGGCACTAAAGCCAAAGGTGACAGTTGCCATATCACCGTTATAGGCTGCGCCTGACATAAATGGTACGAATAACAGATTGGTCAATACATATTCAAAGGCAAAACTGATCGCCAATAAAAACTCAAACGGTCCAGCTGAACGGGCATCTTCAAAGAATGATTTCGGAACGGATAAATACCAAACACGATCATGCATATGTGCCCAATCTTGGAAACCGTCAAAGAACTTGTTGTAATGACTCATCGCATGAATCTGGGTTTGTACATGACGTAATTCATCGATAGATTGCATCTGTGAAGCAATCCGAGCGCCGATTCCACCAAATTGGCGTCCAACATGTGCATAACCCTGATAAGCTTGATATTCCAACGGGGTCACTGCGGTTAAAAACAGTTTGATGGCATTGACATAACGTTCATTCGAAACATTCATTTGTCCATTGTTTTGCGCAAATGCATCAAAAATGGCATACAGTTTCTTTTCTTTTTCAGCTTGGTATTTCCAATAGGCATCCATAGTTAAACGGAACGGGTCTTCCCATTTAGACCAGTCAGTGATTTTTATGCCTTCGAATTCTTCATAAGGAAAGGCATCTTTTCGATCTGCATAGGAAAACTCCCAGTCCAGATCACGGGTCAATATTCGATAACGTTCTTTGGCATTGAGTTTTTTATTGCTGACTTTTGCTTGGCTATTCATTTTGATTATCCTTTCAATGGCTTGAAGCTGCCTGCTTCTGATGTTTTGCTTTGATGTAGGGCGACGGGTTTAATTCCACTTCAGGGTAAAACTGTCATCATCTTCCTCTACATTGCCACCCAATGTGATCATGTTGAGTTGCAGTTCTTGAATGTCCCAATCCTGTCCGAGCTTTTCTGATACTGTTTCAGCTCGAATCACCAAAATGCTTGTACTTTCTACGCGTATCATGGCTGGGAGATATTGGATGTTTGCTTCAGGATTGTCCTGTTCAATGGCTTCAATGATATAACGTGAGGTGTCATTGTCTTGTAAGGCTAAATAAACTTTAGAACTCATGATGGCAATTCCTTATGCTGCTGAATCAAGTAAAACCAAACCTACCTTTTTACTGCGTTCTGAAAGAGCATTCAGTGCAGTATCAATATTGCTGTCAGGTAGTGCGTTTTGTGCCCAACTTTGAAATGCCAGTTGAACGTTTGGAAGCATTTCGGTTATCCATGATTGGATTAAAGTTTTATTTTCTTCTGATTCTGAAATCGCAGTTTTTAAAACACTGTCAGACCACTTACGTAAATCAGTTAAGCAGTCTTTAACAAATTCGGTGAGGATGGCGATATCACGCCCACCATGTTCAACAAGCCATTGATCGAGTTGTCCAAAGATCAGTTCTTGTAAGAAGGTGTCGATCAGCAGATTTTGCAGGATGTAGAGTTTGAACCAATCTTGCTCTGTCAGGCTGTGCTCGCAAAGTTTGCGTAGAGGTTGCCACATCTCATCATTCATCCAAGCTTGTTTCGCCTGTGCTAAGGATTCACCTGTATGACCGTCGAGCATCAGACCGATACGGGAAATATATTGCGCCATCCCTAAACGATCCATTGCTGCAAAAATACAGGCTTGGGTGATCACGGTTCCATAGCCATAAGCACTCCCTGACATCATGTGTAAGTTGGCAGTCTGTTCGACATAGCGAAATGGCAATAAACAAGTGATGATTTTTTGTTTGACTGCATCACTGAGGTTGTCAACCAATTGACGTTTTTCAAAAAATGAATAATTACTTTCAGCAGTATCTTGCATACGTGCGCGATGTTGCACATAAGCACCATAGTAGAACTGACGAGGATCCTTAAATGCATACCAGTCTTGCATTTTCAAAGCTGTATGGGTTTGATCATTTAACGTTTTTTCAGGCTTCCACAATGGACGATAGTGAAAGTTGGTGGATGCCTGTACATCAAAACTGACTTCCTGATAACGGGTGGCAGGTTTGCTACCAAAGCGACGTTCGATATAGGCATAGCTTTGGCGAATCGGCTCTAAATTGGATGTTTTAATTTCTAAAGTCATTTCATTCTCCTTTTCGACTTAAGCCTGATCTTCTTGATCAGCATATTGGCGCGTATGATTGAGAACAGTGGGTTCAATGCCGTAGCGCCATTTATCTTCCTGCGCGTCATTCCAAGCCTGTTGTTCTGCGGTCATTTCGATTACATGGTTAATTTCACAAAAGTGCTGAAATGCCTGTTGGGGTAAAACCAATTCAACAAATAGGGTTGGATCATGAATTGCAAAATCAAACTCAACGAATTTGGCATTACGATCACCAGTAATTCGAATGTATTTCACCAGTGGGTGAGTGGGTGTGGCATCTACCATAAGTGGAATCCTTTTGGTCAACATCAACAACAGTTTTGATGCAGAGCATCATGCTCTTCAGATAATTCCCTATAGATATTCCAAAAGTCGTGCCAACTTTATTTTTATATTTAAATACAATTGTTTAAAAATTTTGTGTTGATTGAAAGAGAGGAGATTAATAGAGATTTTCATCAAATGATGAACATTGGTTTAATCAGATTTCATCAAAACAATAAACACCTTATTGATTGATCCATTCGTTTATTTTTTTATTTATGAAATAAGATTTTTTTAAGCGACTGATATAGCTCAAAATTAAGATAATATACCTCTAAGGTATAAAAATATAAGAATAAGGTAGTAAAGCTTTTTAGTCGGAATTAGGTAATATCAAGGTTGCATTCACAAAAGACATATAGCCAAGGATGGATATCATGCCCCAAGCCAAAAATGTGAAGGTATATAAGCAGATACTTGAACAAAACAAAGATATTCAAGATCTATTGGATAAAATCGTTTTTGATACCCGACATGGTCAAATCTGGTTTGATGAAAATCGTATGTTGTTGATGCATACCAGTATCATGGGGTTTTTAAGAAAAGATTTGTTTCAGATGCTAGGGCTTGAAAGAACCAAACGTTTCTTTATTCGTTGTGGTTATCAAGCTGGCATGCGTGACGCAGAAGTGACCTCTAAACTTCGCCCCAATTTAAATGAAGCTGAAGCATTTATGGCGGGACCACAAATGCACGGTATTCGTGGCATGGTGCAGGTAGAAGTCAATGAGTTGCACCTCAGTCATGATCTAAAGCAGTTTTATGCGGATTTTAATTGGCTGAACTCATTTGAAGCTGAAGTTCATTTGAGTGAGTTTGGTTCTTCCGATGAACCAGCTTGTTGGATGCTCTTGGGTTATGCTTGTGGTTACAGTAGTTTTGTGATGGGACAGACCATTATCTATCAGGAAACACATTGTGTCGCTCAAGGGGATGACCATTGTCGAATTATTGGTAAACCTTTAAGTGAATGGGAAAATGCTGATGAGCTGATTCGTTTTATGTCACCAGATCCTATTTCAGATGAAATCATTGCCTTACAGGCTGAACTCAATGCGTTGAAAAAGAATATTTACACAGACGCAGAAAGTGATTACACCATGTTCAATGCGGTGGGTGAATCAGTGGCTTACCGTCAAGTATGTGATTTACTGAAAAAAGCAGCAGGCAGTAAAGTGGCTGTTTTATTGCAAGGTGAAACAGGTGTAGGTAAGGAAGCATTTGCTCGTGGTATCCATAATGCCAGTCAGCGTAAACGCCAACCTTTTGTTGCGGTCAATTGTGCTTGTATTCCTCCAGATTTAATTGAGTCAGAACTTTTTGGTGTTGAAAAAGGTGCATTTACAGGGGCGACTCAATCTCGAATGGGAAAATTTGAACGTGCTCACGGTGGAACGATTTTTCTTGATGAAGTCATTGAGCTTTCACCACGTGCGCAAGCTGCCTTGTTAAGAATGTTACAAGAGGGTGAGTTTGAACGGGTAGGAGATACTCGTACACGTCAAGTTGATGTCAGAATTGTTGCAGCAACCAATGAGGATTTGGAACAAGCTGTGAAAGATGGCAAGTTTCGAGCAGATTTATATTATCGCCTTAATATTTTTCCTGTTTTGATTCCACCTTTACGTGAGCGTAAAGAAGATATTCCTTTATTGATCAATCACTTTTTGGCACGGTTTGAAAATATGTACGACAAAACCTTAAAAGGCTTAAGTGATAAAGCTAAAAGTTTCGTGATGAAATATGATTGGCCGGGTAATATTCGTGAATTAGAAAATTTGTTAGAACGTGCAACATTATTGACGGATCATCAACAGGAAATAAAATTAGACAGTTTATTTCCACAGCATAAAGATGTGGAAAGTACATCTCATTCGACACACATGAATATCAATATTGATGAATTATTGACTGAACATTTTTCCTTGGAACAATTTGAACAAGACATTATTCGTACGGCTATGGACAAAAGTCGCCAAAATGTTTCAGAAGCTGCTCGAATTTTGGGAATTAGTCGGGCGACCTTGGATTATCGATTAAAGAAAATTGATTTACCATAAAGAGATCAGCATGCATCGAGATGACAACCGATTCAATCCATAGCTATATCGCCATATAAATTTATTTAATAAATCAAAGGTTTGAATCATATTCAAAACATCTTGGTGCAGTTTGTCTACTTTATGGCGAAGCTAAGATGTTGAGTGGAAAGAATGAGGCTTCGGAGGCAAATTAATATTCTAAAAACCAATGAATTGAACAGTAAAAACTCACCAGTGTGAGTTTTTACTTAAGACTACAGATTCAAAGAAGATTTAAAATCATCAAGAGACTAGAAAATCTGCCAAGGCTTGATTAAATTGTTGCGGTTTTTCTACATTGGAAATATGCGATGCTTCAATCACAAAGAGTTCAGACTCAGGGATTTGCTCCTGCATAAATTGCCCATCTACAACAGTCGTCACTGGATCTTGTGCACCAGCAATCACCAAGACAGGTACCGTAATGCTATTGATTCGAGTGGTTAAATCCGCTTTAGCCAAAGCCTCACAACAACTTGCATAACCCTCTGTGCTGCTAGCTGCGAGGTCGTTACTCATGGATTTTACAATCGCTGTTTGACTTTGGATAAAGGGCTCGGTAAACCAACGAAGTGCTGCTGTTTCTGCAATCGGGGTTAAGCCTTGCTCACGCACCAATTCGGCACGTGCTAACCAAGCAGATTCCTGACCAATTTTTGCAGCAGTATTGCAGATCACAACATGGTTAAATCGTTGCGGATGATGAATGGCTAACCATTGACCTGTTAAGCCACCCATTGAAATTCCGCAAAAATCTGCTTTTTGAATATTGAGCTGATCCAATAAATGAATGACATCTTGACCCAACTGTTCGATAGAATAGGGTCCTTGAGGTGCTGTCGATTGCCCATGACCACGGGTGTCATAGGCTATGATAAAATGATCTTTTTGAAAATATTCAATTTGAGCCTGCCACATACTCAGTTGAGTACCCAACGAATTGGAAAATACAAGGGCAGGCTGAGTCGGCTTACCCCATGTTTGATAATGAATGACAGCATCATCTGACTGGAATGTTGGCATAGAAACTGATCCTTTTGCCTGTTTGATGATATTGAAAGACCAACAACTTTAATGGTTGGCTACAAAATCTTGTTTTAAATTAAAATTAAACGCGTTGAATAATCATGGCGATGCCTTGACCCACACCGATGCACATTGAACACAAGGCATATTGCCCTTGAATCTGTTCAAGTTGGTTGAGGGCGGTTGTCACCAAGCGCGCACCTGATGCACCCAATGGATGCCCCAAAGCAATCGCACCACCATTCGGATTGACCCGTGCATCATCATCTGCCAAGCCTAAATCACGAGTCACTGCCAAAGCTTGGGCGGCAAAGGCTTCATTCAGCTCAATCACATCCATCTGCGCCAAACTCAGATTTGCCTGTTGAAGTAATTTCTTGATCGCTGGTGCAGGTGCAAATCCCATGATTCGAGGTTCTATACCGACTGTCGTCGCTGCAATGATTT
>NZ_AMFQ01000133.1:0-200 GCF_000335555.1 Acinetobacter sp. WC-743
TCACCTTGCGCTGCATTTAACGTGTTGATCGCTTGGTTAATGCTGGTTTCTGTGTTGCCACTGCCATCTTTAACTGTCAACGCTGTGTTATCTACACCTGCAATGGTATTGCCTGAACCGTCTTTAACTGAAATACCATCTTTACCAATCACAGTTGAACCATTGGTGCCATTGGTTCCATCGTTCACGGTAATGCCAGT
>NZ_AMFQ01000134.1:0-23400 GCF_000335555.1 Acinetobacter sp. WC-743
CAATCGCATGTTTTATATAGTAATCACCACAAAACGCCTCTTGATTGCCTAACCATTTTTTCTGGCCATGTGATGCAAGCAATGGAGGAACTATTGTTTTTCCGCTGACCGTTTCGCTTGTTCTGTTAGTGTGTATTCCACTATTTGAGGCAGAACCTTCCCCCTTGTTTTGGCTCTTCTCAATATCCCCAAACACGCCTTGGCGCTCAAATAGTATTTCGGTGATACATTCTGTTCGAGCACTTGCGATAACAAACACTCTTTTGCGTCGTTGGGCGAGTCCGAAATGTTGAGCATCAAGGACTCTCCAAACGACTTGTCTAGATGGTCCAAACACACAACCAGCGTTTTTCCATCGTCCCCCTGGTGGTTGTAATTCACACCCTTCACCTGCAAGCCCTGCCAGTAAGCAGCCGAAAGCGTTGTCTTTTGTGTTGAGCACTCCAGGTACGTTTTCCCAAATGGCAATGACTGGCTCAAGTCCTCGAATAAATCTGGCTGAATCAATTTCATTCGCTAATCTCACAAATTCAAGACTTAATTGTCCTCGATCGTCATCTAATGAGTTTCTTAACCCGGCTACAGAAAATGCTTGGCATGGGGTTCCTCCGACCAATATATCGGGTGCTTCTACTTCATAACTTTTAACTTTTTCAGCAATAAATGTCATATCGCCTAAATTTTCTACATGTGGGTAATGATGAGCCAATACTTGTGACGGAAACTTTTCAATTTCAGAAAACCATGCAGGTTGCCACCCTAGTTCATGCCAAGCAACTGTAGCTGCTTCAATTCCTGAACATACTGAGCCATACTTCATGCTGCTACCCCCTTATGTTTCACATGCTGTGCCCAGCCTTTACATGGTTTCATGCACTTACGGTCTTTAGCCGATGGGTTGACCAAATTTTCAATATCTTTATGGCAATAAAAAACTGCATCTGTTTCCAGGGCATGAGCCAAGTCAGATTGAGTAGAAAGACAGTGATTTGCCAAAGTACCGCAGCGATAAGCGCACGATTCACATAGAACATCTTGATTAGGTGCTTTTTGCGCCAAAATCAGCCCATTCAAGGCACCATGAAAACTAGGTGAAATAAGCTTATCAATTGTGTATGGGTGCATATCGCCTGTAGTGACGAGATGTAAATACAATGTTTCATCACAAGATTGGGCATAATTCACAGCAACATTTAAAACATTGCTAAGTAAATAAAGTAATTCATCATGTGATTTTGTTGAAAACTTATCCTTGATTGCCTGTAAGCGTTCAGCTTCAGGCAATTGGATAATGTCTGTTAGAGCAAGAATGGAGGTGTTATCAATCATGATGTCACCTCATTTATTTTTTTAAATTCAGCAATCACATCTTCAAGCATTGAATCTAAAAATGTATAAGCTCGATTGATCTTGCTTGGATTAAGCTCAAACCACCAATCTTCACCGAAAAAAGACACCATTGTCTCTCTTTCAGTTTTATACAAAATGTCATAGAGATGAGATGTATTAGTGAACTCGCAACTCTTCAATTGATCGTATAACTCACGTAGTGCAGCTTTAGTAACAGCACCCGATGAGCGTTGTTCTTTAATGGCATCTAGACGTTCTCGAGCAACGTATTCAATAAATTCCTCACCATTTTCAACAGGAATCCACTGATCAACTTTGAATAGCTTTCTAATTAGATAATCAGAATCGCATTGAGCTATAAATTCTTTAAAAGTTGGTTGACCTACATGAGAGAAAAATGCGCTTCCAACATGATCACCAGTTACAACCGTGATACGACCACCACCTGCACTATATAAGTTGTTAAGATCAACATAGACAACAGCCCAATCGTCTTTATATGGACCAATTTCAGTAATAGTTAATTTTTCAATCATGGTTCACCGCCCTGAACCACTTTGAACTCAACTACCCATACCCATGGATTTACAGCCCAAGAATCTGAACCGTTAATTTCCTGCCATAAGGATGTAAAGCTGTCCTTTGCTGTGTCACGATATGCACGGTCTTTATTTTTGTACCCTTTCCACATTTGGCGATCAGCTTTTGTCCAACCACCCTCAATAGCTATATTGTCTTGAATAATGATTGGCTCAACACCTTCGGAAACAGCATCGCCCTCAGAAATATCTTGTAGACGTTCTACACGAATATTTGTGATTTCAAGCAAGATACGGCTTGCTGAACGAGGCATATGAATTGATGGAGTCCACTTTTCACCATCACCACAATCATGTGATGCTCGATAGAGAGGTGTTCCCCAACTTGGACATCCACAAGGAAAATCAGCATGTGGGCATTCATCTGAATCAAATAAGCGGAATGTTTCACGTACCCAAAGATGATCACCTATTTTTCCGTATGGGCAATTATGGCGTGAGAGTGATGAAGGGAAAGGCATTCCATTATCCATAACCTCATGCATGGTAACTTCTGTAACCTTTGGTTCTGGCTCCATAGTATAAAGAGGCATGATGTTTTTATCGGTTAAAGGCGGTTGCACTTTGAGCACACGACGAGTCTGAGTCTTACGACCTTCCAAAATGGCATTTACCATTAGAGTGTTAAACAAAATTGGACGTTCTTTCATGGTTTCACCTCGAATACTTTACGAAGAGCTTCCACGACTTGTTTGATTTCTTTTTCTGTGCGCCAAAGCATAAATGAATGATTTCCATCATCCGACCATGAATTCATACTGTATCCACAACCTGAATGAGTGTTCAGATGCCAAACCGTGTCTCCATCTTTCGGCTCAAAAGGCGCTGGCACCTCTATACCTCTAATTGAGATGGTTTTTGGCTTAATACGGAAAAAGACCTTTCGGTCATCATGAAATCCTGTGAAAAATATTTTTGTTGAGGTTGCATCTATACCAGGTATGAAATCATCCCAATATTTATCTTCCCAAGGCTCAAAACTAAGCTGAACTGTTTGACCATTTAAAACAGCTTGAAGTGCTACTGGTCCTTCGATTAAATCTTCTAATCCATTGACTTTTATAGTCTGAATACTTGTTTCTGTTTTAGTAATTGGTGTTAAACCAGTAAAATCATGAGACGTTATTCCCCAAGCCACGCCACACCAGATATGACGGGTATGTTGTAATAATAAAAATTTAAGCCCATTGCTTTCATCAATATGGGTTGCATCCTTGATGCTATTACGCTGAAGAATTATTTGATCAAGTTCACTAGTCATGACACTTCCCCTAACGATTGCTCAGTCATAGAAAGTCGACGATTAGCATTTAACTCAACCGTCGATGCATGACGTAATAAATGGATAAGCGCAAATTTATGGTTACCATCTAATAAGATTCCGTCACCCTGTACTTTGTGAACTGTCATAATGTGATCAGGCATAAATGCATCAATAAAAACAACACTATCTCCTTCAACAAAATCTGAATCTGAGATTGTTTTTACATAAGCATCATCGGATGCCACACCCAATTCAAACTCACGTTTTTCAATTTGCTGAATCAAACAGTGATGGCACTGCTCCCCTTTAAATTCTGGACATTTGCCAGCGCACTTATGTTCTGTTAAATTACTCATGTTCATTTACCTGAATGTTGATGAATACTAGAAGCTCGACCTGCAACGTCGGGCTTTTTTAATGCCTGCCAAAAACTTTTCAAATTTCTGCATACATTCTTGAATACGCTTGTAGACGTTGTATTCTTTGATTTTTCTATGAGCTCAGATGATGATTGACCTGTCTCCAGTTCGATCTTTTTATCTATGGCATCTCTTAACCACTTCGCACGATTACTACCTTGGCTTTCAGCCAAAGTATCAATGATCTCTTGGACTTCCAGCGGTACTCGGGTTGACATGGGTGCCAACAGTTTTTTGCTGAATACAAACATTATTTTTGTTTCCATAGATTCACCTATTGAATTCGTTCAGGCTCTCTTAGTTCAATCCAGATGTCCTGATAATCTTCTGGGAAAAGGTCTTTACGTGTGCAGATTCCACGATCTTCCGCAATCACAGCTAGGCGGATTTTTCTTTCAGTCGGAATAGCTTTCCAACCACTCACTGAAGGTCCTGTAATACCTAAAAGCCGTGCAACTGCATTACATCCACCAAGGGCTTCTATAAGTTGGTTGTCATTCATGTTGCTCTCCTATAACAAAAACAATTATTAGGCATTCCTTATAAATAATCAATAGGCACACCTAATTTTATTCGTGTTAGGATTTCCTAATGCTTTGAGAGTTATTTATGAAGACACTTGCTGAAAGACTTAAATATGCAATGGAAGTTTTACCACCCAAAAAAATCAAGGGTGTAGAACTTGCTCGTGCTGTTGGTGTTAAGCCACCATCTGTAAGTGACTGGCTTTCTGGTAAATCAAAAACAATGGAAGGCGAAAATCTTCTACGAGCTTCACATCACTTGAATGTGAACCCTATTTGGCTTGCGACTGGTAAAGGCTCACCTAAATCAGATGGTGAAATTAATCCTCAATTTACCCAAATAAATGAATGGGATAACAATACTCCAATAGATGATGACGAGGTAGAAATCCCATTTTTCAAGGATTTTTCTTTTGCTTGTGGTGATGGTTCATTTAATGAAGCTATTGCTAATGAAAGACGTAAATTAAGATTGTCCAAAGCTACTTTACGCAATTTATCAATTACAGAATCTAATGCAGTTGCAGCAACTGCATCAGGTGACTCAATGACACCAACCATTAATGATGGCGATACAATCCACATTGATCTTGGTCGCAAAGAGGTAAAAGATGGTCGTATCTATGTTATTTGTATTGGTGGACTTCATTACTGCAAACGTTTATATAACCTACCCTTTGGCGGAATCCGATTGTTATCTGATAATTCAGAAGAATATAAAGAAATTGAACTTACAGCAGAAGAAAGAATCTCACAACAATTTGAAATTATTGGTTGGGTTTGGCAAATTGTAAAATTAGAAAAGTGGTAATTGCAATTAATTAAATTGTAAGGTGAATGATGAAAAAAAGTATAACTTTACTCTTTCTTATGCTTTTTTCATCTCAAGCATTTGCAGATCGTTATGGTGTTTATGATGATGATTATGTATCTTCAGGAAATGATTTTTTAAGTGCAGTGATCCTTAAAATCGTATTAGGCTTAGTCATATTTTTAATTAGCATCAAAATTATTGTCGGGATATTGGATCTACTCCAATTATTACTAATCAAACTTGATCATTATCAAAATCGTAAATTATTAAAATTGGAAATAAAAAACAATATAAAAAAACTAATTAAAGATGAAGTAAGAGAACATACAAGCCATCGACCAAAAACTAAGTTTTGCTACATACTTTCAATGATTTTGATATTTCCAATATCCATAATACTAAATTTTTATCGTGAAAACATATTCTTAGGCTTCATATTGACAGTTTTTTATTCATTCTTGGTTGGAGTTATTATTCACTTAATCTATTTTTCATTTCTTCATATAAAAGCATATTCTTGTGCATCTAAAAAATATAAACAATTCAATAAACTACCCAATGAAATCGAAAAATTAACTTTAATAAAAAAAATTATAGATTCTTTTTTATAAACTAAATACTTACCAATCAATCATAGCCTGCTCATTGCAGTTTTTTTTGTCAAAATAAATAAATTAGGCAATCCTAAAAAAAATTAGGAATACCTATTGACTGTTTAATTAGGAATGCCTAATATTTAAATCACCAACAACAACCAAACTTGGTGAAAAAATGAAACCTACTGACCACAATCAGTTTATTGATGACATCGATGGCGGTGTCTTTGCTCAACAGCTTGGCTATGCAATTAGTGAAGTAGCTTCAGCAGTCGTCGATAACAATAAAGCTGGTGAAATCACCATCAAGCTCAAATTAACCAAAGGCGTTGGCTCCGACAACGTAACAATTGAGCATAAATTAACTTCAATTGCCCCTTTAAAAGATGGTCGCAAACTTGAAGATCATGGTGCCAAAACACCTATGTTCGTCAACAAACATGGTGATGTAAGCCTGTTTGCTAACCACACGGCTCAAATCTTCGATCAAGAAGAAGTTTAAGGCTCCCTCCCCAACCAATCTGAATATTCCAAAAGGAAAAAAGTCATGTCATTAGAAAAAAGTGAAGTAGCAGCAGTTGTTGAACATTGTGCACCAGTAATGGACTTAAAGCGTGGTGGTCTACAGGCTGTTCATGAAAATTTTAAAATTCATAATTTTGAAATTCATCAAAATGGTCGCAACCGCATCCGTGGTATTTTTGCAACACCTATCTTTGAAGATTTTGCTCAATACATTGCTGATGCACCAACGACTGGATCAGTACCAGTATTCGTTTCTCGTGATGATGTTAAAGCTGTTGCTGTATTGAATTATAGCGAAAAAGGCTTTGATCAAGGTCATTGCGACCATACAGCAACATTGCAACTTGATCCAACTGTTGTATGGAAAAAGTTAAATCAGCTCAAAGATACAAAGCTTGATCAAAAACGCTTTGCAACCTTCCTTGAAGATTGGGCGAGCGTATTATCTGCGGTTGATGCAGATGAAAACCAAATCAGCATCAAAGAAGCGATTGTTGCTGTCCGCAACATGAAAGTGGATATCAACACTTCAAATGAAGCGGAAGTAGAAAATACTCGTGAAGTACGAACAGCCTATGCCGACATTGCTGCTAAAGCTAAAAAAGGTCAACTACCTGCAAAATTCAAAATTCTTGATACAGCCTATGTCGGTTTAGATGAAAAAGAAATCGAATTACGCCTAATTGTGAATGGCGGTAGCGGTGAGCCTATTTTCGCTATTCAAATTGTCAAAGAAGAAATCTTGGTAAATGAAATTATCCAGGAATTTAAGCAAAAAGTAATTGATTTACTTCCTGAACAACAAGTTTTGATTGGTACCTTTTCAGCTTAAAACTAAAAATTAGGCAATAAAAAGCCCCGAAATTTTGATCGAGGACGGGGCTTCTTTTAGGGGTATAGCAATCGCTATAGGGAGATTATGAACATGGTTTCATTAAATTTCAAATCAATTTTGTTGGGTTTAAGTGGTGCAGTAGCGATGACAGCAGTTTTAGCGTCTGTGCAAATGTATCAACCAGCCAAGCTGCCTGTTGAAGAACAGCAGCCAATCACTGTGGCATCAGACATCTACAAGGTGGATGAGCTCGATTTAGGACCATACAACGACTGTCAACATGACTGTCATGCAACTTTATTAACAGCAAATGACCAGTATTACATCGAAGTGAATTTTGACTATTCAGGTTTCGATGATGGTAACGGCTTTAATCGTGCTGTTGGCATTCAAATTGATCGCTTAGAACCTGAAAAAGTGGGTGAGGAAGATGGCGAAATCAATGCATACCTTGATCGCTATGAACTCGTAAAAATCAATGATGCCCTTGAAGACTCTATCGCATTCAAATTACAAAAATTAGGAGGCTGATATGCCAAATCATGTAACCAATAAGATTGTCATTCACTCTCCTAATATAGATGAAGTATTGGCATTCGTTAAAAGTGAAAAATCTGATTTCGATTTTAATACCTTAATACCCATGCCTGATTCATTGGGTATTGAAGAAAGTAGTACAAAAGATGCAGCTTTTGTTTATGTCTTAACGGATGGCTATAAAAACGAGGAACATTTCTCTGCCCCATTCCGTCACCGTAAATATTTTGGTTCTGTTTTTGATGATTTTTCATCATGGGAATCTGAACTAAAAAGCTCAAAAGTAGATTTTGAACGAATCAAAGACAATAAAGATAGCCTAAATAAATTTTTAGAGCTTGGGAAAACAGTTCTCGATAATTACAACAAATATGGTTGTTCTTCATGGTATCAGTGGTGCGTAAAAAATTGGGATACAAAATGGAATGCATATCAAGTAGTTGTTAATGGCAACGCTATTGAATTTGATACCGCATGGTCTGCCCCATTGCCTGTTACGGACATTCTCATCAAAAAATTCAACCTCACTTGTACATATAAAGCTTATGACGAAGGTGGAAACTTCTGGTTCATCAAAGAGTACAAAGATGGTGAGTTAGTTAATGATCGTTATTCAGTTGAAGAAGATATGAAGCCTTTAGCCTTGGAATTAAAAGGTTGGGACTTGGATTCTGATGAATCGAGTGAGGAGTAAGTAATGGAATTAAAAGAACAACTATATGTCATTAAAAACTTAACTACTGGTCGTTTTGTTTTTAATGCAAGTCGTCAGTCTTACTGTACGCCTAGCTATACAAAAGTACTGCCTGATGCTCAGTGCTTTGAAACGATTGAGCAAGCTGAACTAGCAATTGATCGAATTAAGTCATTTTATACAAAAGAAAATGATGCTGGAAAAATCGTTAATTCAAATTTACTAAATGGTGAATTTTTGATTTTCCAATTAACTCGCACGCACTCTATTACCAAGGAGTTTCGTCCATGAATACACAAGTTAATCGTGACCAATTTCTTGCAGGTCGTAAAAAAGGTATCGGTGGTTCAGATGTTGCTGCAATCCTTGGTTTTAGTCCGTACAAATCACCTTACCAATTATGGTTAGACAAAACAGGTCGTGGCGAACATAAAGAATCACAAAATGAGTCTGCCCATTTCGGCAACTTGCTTGAAGATGTTGTTGCCAAAGAATTTTCACGTCGCTCAGGTATGAAAGTTCAGCGTGTTACACAGCAACTATCACTTGCAGAATTTGGTGAAACTTGGGCTATTGGGAACATTGACCGTGCCGTTGTGAATCCTGAAATTGCAGGTCGTGTTTTCTTTAAAGATGGAAAATTAACAACAGACCAAGGTTTGGAATGTAAAACAGCTTCGGAATATTTGTCCAAGCTATTTGGTGAAGAAGGTACAGATCAGATTCCAGATTATTACCTTACTCAATGTCTTTGGTACATGAAACTTACAGGCTTCCAAGTATGGCACCTTGCCGTTCTCATTGGTGGCAATAAGTTCCGCATGTATCGCATTGAACGTGATGACGATTTAATTGAATCAATCTTTAAACAAGTCAAAGCATTTTGGTTCAACCATGTCATTGCTGATGTGCCACCCGATCCTACTTGTTTTGATGATGTTTTGCATCGTTGGTCCAAGCATGTCATTGGTAAACAAGTTGAAGCTACTTTTGAACAAATCAAATTAGGTGAAGAACTTATTTCAGTTCAAGGTCGTCAAAAAGCAGATAAAGCGCGTGAAGATGAAATCAAGTTACAGCTTGTTTCTTCCATGCAAGATGCGGAAATGATGATTAGCCAAGGCAAAACCCTTTTCACATACAAAGAGCAATCCTCTACTCGTATCGACAGTACGCTGTTGAAAAAAGAAGAACCTGATTTATTTACGAAATACAGCAAAACCTCCAGTACCCGAGTTTTCCGTATTTCAACCAAATTTAAAGAAACAGTTTAAGGAATTATATTATGAACGCATTAGTACAAAACACAGGCTTTTTAACTCCAACTAATCTTCAAGATGCAATGCAAATTGCAGGCATTCTTGCAGATTCGGATATTGTTCCAAAAGATTATCAGAAAAAACCAGGCAATATTTTAGTTGCTATGCAATGGGGTGCTGAAATTGGCTTACAACCACTCCAAGCGATGCAGAACATTGCCGTGATTAACGGTCGTCCGTCTCTTTGGGGTGATGCAGTCCTTGCTTTGGTTCGCAGCTCAGGGCTTCTTGAGCAGTTTGAGGAAACTCAAACAGAAGACGTTGCAACTTGTATTGTAAAACGTAAAGGACAAAAAGCTGTAACCAAAACTTTTAGTAAGGAAGATGCAAAGCGAGCTGGTTTAACAAGCAAACAAGGACCATGGTCTCAATATCCAAAACGCATGATGCAAATGCGTGCTCGTGGTTACGCATTACGTGATGAATTTACCGATATTTTAAAAGGTTTTGGTGTTGCCGAAGAAGAACGAGACAAGGAAATTGATGTAACACCTGAACCATCTAATCTTCCAAAGCATCAAGGATCTTCAGGTCTAAAAGCACAATTAGCAGAACGTCAAGAAAAGCAAGAAAAAGTCATTGATATGGCTGCTAACTTTGATGTCAAAGGACTCATTAATCAAATTAATGCTCTAAGCACAATTGAGGAATTAAAGGCTTTAGCCAAAACAATTCCTGCCGATCTTGGCGAACCTGCAAAAACGGATATTTCTACTGCGTATGCCAACCGTAAAAATTATGTGCAATTACTCGTTGATTTGGATAGTGCCGATAACATCGAATTAATCAACTCCATCATGGCTGAACGTTTTGAACCCAATACAAGTTCAATGAATGATGAACAAATCGATGAAGTTAGCGCTCTATTTGAACGTAAATCAGCAGAACTTACACCTTAACTAATGGCATGTGGTGCCCTCATATACGAGGGTACCAATAGTGAGATAGCAATATGAATCCAACTATTGAACAACAACATGCCATTGATATGGCATTACACGGTCAATCTTGTAAAGTTACCGCATACGCTGGGGCTGGTAAGACCTCCACCCTTAAATTAATCGGCAATGCAAAGCATCACCAACATGGAATGTACTTGGCATTTAACAAAGCCATTGCAACAGAAGCACAGTCTAAATTTAACCACAATGTTAAATGCAAAACCTTTCACAGCCTAGCTTATAACTCTGTTCCACGCTGGCTGACGAATAAATTAAAAAATCGTCGCTTGATGTCAAACCAATTGGCATCTCGCCATGATCTTGAGAATTATCAAGTACCAGTGGCATTGGTTAAACAACGTGGTGAAGATGATCAGAAACGTTTATTTAATTCAAAACGTATGGCCACATCTATGATGAATGCGGTTGGATATTTCTGCCGATCTAATTACAGCGAAATTCAATTATCACAAGTCTATGCTGCACTGCCAGATTGGATGGATGATACATACCGTGCTGAATTGGCAAATATCCTTTTACCTAAGGCACATGATTATTGGAACGATATTCTTAATCCTGCTGGTATCAACCGTTTGGAACATGATCATTATCTTAAATATTGGGCATTAAGTAATCCTGTAATTAATGCTGACTTTATTTTATTTGATGAAGCACAAGATGCTGATCCAATCATGTTGAATGTCTTGAGTAAGCAACGTGCTCAGGTCATTTATGTTGGTGATCGTCATCAGCAAATCTATGCATTTCGTGGTGCTGTAAATGCAATGCAATCCCTTGATATTGCTGAAACACGTTTGAGTCAATCATTCCGTTTTGGCGAAAACATTGCTGATCTTGCCAATAAAATTTTATTCAATGTTTTGGATGAAGAAATTCCATTGCGTGGTTTTGATCAGATAGATTCCCATGTTAATGAAATTAGCGATGAAATTGCCGACGCATTTATTTATCGAACCAATGCTGCTGCCCTCTCTAATATGGTTGAGTTGGTAAAAATTGGACGTGAACCACGTTTGGAAGTTGATACAGGTTCTTTATTAAAGAATATTGAAGATGCCAAAAAAGTTAAGTCTGGAATAAAAGTCCATGATGGAAGTGTGTTTGAAGGCTTTAGCAATTGGGAAGAAGTCACCGAATATACTGAGGAAGTCACTGGAAATGACTTAAAACCGTTGGTTAGCCTTATCAACAAAGTAGGTGAAAATGCCCTAATTGAAGCTTTGCTCAAAAGCAATTCCAGCGATTATGACTGCATTGTTACTACAGCTCATAAATCCAAAGGACTGGAGTTTAACAAAGTCAAACTAGGTGGTGACTTTTTTTATAAAGAATCAGTTGAACCAGGTGAAAAGGTTTTAACTGATGACGAAGCACGCCTACTTTATGTTGCTGCTACACGTGCCAAAAAACAGTTGGATATTTTTGCATTGAATCCACTATTTAAAGCTATCGGATATAACACCCAAGCTGAGGTAAATGCCTTATGCGTCCAGTAGTTAAAAAGAAAAACTTCTTAGGCTTCAAAATTTGGTTAGAAAAATTGGATTATGAGGTGAAGCAATTAGATGGTGGTTTTGTGGCACGAGCAAAAAGTCGAGAAGCACAACGAGCATATAAAAAATCACATCATTATGTGCGTGTTGGCTCAGACCTTTCAGGGAATCAAGCAGCCTATGAGCTTGGGGCTGAATTTGAAAACCATCTTCGTGCACCTGAACAGACTTGCACAGCAAAAGCAGAAAAGGAAATTCTGCATATTGTTAAAGGTGAAGCACATGGCGTGGGTTATCTGGTGGCTTGAAATTATGATGGTAGTAAACGGATTTTTATTTATTAACTTTGAATTATGGTGGCTGTGATGAAAACAAATGTAAATTTTGATTTAGAGAGTGAGCTTAAAGCACATCTTAATTATTTTATTCAAACGAATAACTTACCAGCCGATTTTATATTAAAACAAAACCCTCAAATAGATCGAGAGTTTGAAGTAAGCGAGAAATCTTGGATTGCACTTGCAACACCAAAAGTACCAGCAAAAGTGATTGTAAAAGCATCTGTTCGATATTGGGAAGATTCTACAATTAATGGTGTTGAAGATACTGATAGTGGTGACAGAACACCTTGTAAAAATGGTGATTTATGGTGTCCTGTCATTAATGTGGCTACTGGCATGATTGAAAACTGGGAAATTGGGAAAACTGCAAGTATCCATTTTAAAGTAGCTGATGGCTGTGGTTGGGAGTTAGTAGATTCAATTGGCAATACCATTAAATGCCAAGAAGATGGATATGTTCCTACAACTCTATGCCCTGCTGAAAATGGTTATGGCGATTACATCATTATGAATATTGACGAAAAAGGTCAAATTGAAAAATGGCGTTTTGATATTGATGATTTTCAGGAGGATGACTAATGGGAGTAGCTATCAATCGAAATGACCAAATCGACACGTCAATGATGTTGATTCTGCGTTATAAAAGACCAGTTGTTGCCTTAAAAGATATTGTTGAAGATTACATGCCACATTTAGATATGGCAGCTGCAAAACAACGAGCAGCTAAATGTAAACTACCTTTTCCAGCATTTAAGGTAGATGGCAATAAATCTGAATACTTTGTTAACTTAACGGATGTTGCTGTTTGGTTGGATTCACTGCAAAAAGAGTCTCAAAGAAATTGGAGTGAGGTGAATTGATTTCACCTCATTTTTGCCTAATCGGAATAACGTGTAGAATTAAGGAAATACTATGACCCCATCTCAGATAGAAAAACGTATTAAAAAATTGGAAAGCAAATATGAATCCGATTTTGAAAAATTGGCAGATGAAATTTTTACTAAAAGAATTATCCCATATTGCCAAGATAAAAAACTCTCATTTATGATGATAAATGGATTTCCAAGACTTGTTGATCAAAACGATGAATATGTTCAGCCACCTAAATTCATTATAAATCTTTTTGATATTACTGATAGCAATGGGCAAAGACTACTTTGGCAATTAACACGAGATTTTAAATTTAGAGAAGATGTAGATTTTAATAAAGCTGACCATAACCACCATGATCGTATATATAAAAACCGTTGTTTAGGTTCCTTAGTTTTTAGCCCTGCATTCGGATAGTTCAAAGGATGTTAATATTCTGAACAACCTCATTTTTTTACGCCAAAACTACGCCATACGCCACGTAAAAAATATCAAATCATTGATTTTAAATTATTATTATAAATAGTCTAACCCACCTGCCATAGGGGCAACAATTAAATTATTTGACAGTTGATAGGGACCAATATACATATATATTCATACATTTTTAGACCTTCATAGTATACTGCATCTGCCATAGTGGCTCATCATTTTCTGAGTATGTTTTCTGCGATATGAAAAAATTAGTTCGACATCACGCTTTTATTAAATCTTTCAGCGTGTTAGCTCTTTCTTTAAGTCTAATTGCTTGTGGTAAAGGTTCATGGTTTGCCAATGAAGATGATGAGCAGTTAAAACAGGAACAAATTAAAAAGCTGATTCCAAATCGTGTTAGTCAACGTGACTCTTGGGCAAAAGATATTTTTGATATTTCAAACGAATTAAAGATTCCGACCAACAAAGAAAATGTCTGCACCATTATCGCTGTCGTCGATCAAGAGTCGAACTTCGTTGCCAACCCTGTAGTTCCAGGTCTAGGTGATAAAGCAGTCAAAGAAGTGACCACTCGACTCAATGAAAAATTTGAAGATAAATTAGGTTCAACCATCGGTGGTACTGTCGCATCTTACTTTGAAAATGTTTTAAAAAATCAACCATCACCTGATGACAACTATTTAAAACAAATGAGCCGCGTGCGTACAGAAAAAGATTTAGATGTGTTGTATCGTGAAATATTTGACTATATGGCAAAACATTATCATGTCAGTGCACTCACTGGTGCTGCCAAATTCGTGGGTCAAGATATTGCCGAAAAAATGAACCCGATCACGACACTTGGGTCGATGCAAGTACATATCAATTATGCCAAAGCACACAAGCGCAGCAGCATGAATGTTAATGAGTTACGTGACGATCTCTATACAGAATTTGGTGGTTTGTATTACGGGATTCACCGCTTGATGATGTATCCTGCAAACTATGACAAGCCAATCTATCGTTTTGCAGACTACAACTCAGGGATGTATTCTAGTCGTAATGCTGCCTTTCAAAAAATGATTGATAAGTTGACTAAAGCCGACTTGGCACTGGATGGTGATCTCTTATCTTATGATAAAAATGGTGATCCTCGCCCTGCCATCACAGATACAGAAAAAGCACTGACTGCATTATTTGCTCAAAATAATATTCTAGTGACACCAAGACAGCTTCGTAATGACCTCAAGCAAGAGAAAGAACAAGATTTTGAAAAAACCCAAACCTATATCGCTGTTTCTAAACTATATAAAAATCAAACAGGCAAAGAACCAATATATGCCATAATGCCTGAAGTCATTATTTCTGGACCAAAATTGAGTCGTGACTACAACACAAATTGGTATGCGAGCCGCGTAAACGGACGATATGAAACATGTATGCACCGAGCAAAACGTATAAAAATTTAGCTTTATTTGATTTTGATGGAACCCTGTGTAAAAAAGACAGTTTTACAGGGTTCATTTTCTATGCTCTATCCAAAAGACATATTGTCAAACAAGGCATCAAAATCTTGCCGTGGATTCAAGCCTATTATTTAAATATCTACCCAGCTCATGCGATGCGTATAAAGTTGTTTAACGCCATGTTTAAGCATGCTGATGCCAATGAGATTTTAGATATCGCCGATGAATATGCTTATCGTCTCATGGGACAATTAGATCCCACCCTTTATCAACAATTGCTCAAACACCAAAACAATGGTGATGATGTCGTTTTAGTCTCTGCTTCTGTCGACATTTATTTAGAGGTCATTTGCCAATTATTAAAAATTGATTTGATTTGTACTGAGACTGAGATTCTTGAGGGAAAATTTACAGGTCATTATGCGACACCAGATTGTAGTTGTGAACAAAAACGTTTGAGAGTTTTAGAAAAATACAATTTAGCGCATTATCAAAAAGTCTTTGCTTATGGAAATAGTGAAGAGGATCTCGACATGCTCAATTTAGCTGATTTTAAATATATGGTTGGTAAAGATCAGTTGCTCCCAAACATTGAAGATGAAAAGAAATTAGCTTGAAAGCTAATATTTTAAATGTGAGCTCATTATGTCGTATATTTATGTCATCACATCATTGACGCAATTCTATCGCTACATTCAGCCTGAATTAGAAAAATATAACATTGAAATGATGATGGAGTACTTTGATTCCAATCAGCAAATTCAAATCAAAGTGATCATAACTGAAAATCTAAAAACACAACTTTTGGAGTATGATCATCAAAATCTGGGCTTCTATTTTTTAGATAAAGAACAAAAAATCAATAAACACCAAATCTATGATGATGAATATTGTATTTACGCTATTGAAGGACAAGGTGGAAGAGAAACTGAGAATGCTCTAGAAAAAATAACCTTAAGAGTAATTTCAAAAACACCTGATAAAAATATAAAACGCTTTTTTAGTGCGATTAAACGCAAATTAAATCAAGATGAGAATTTTGCCCAAGGCATACAAGGTGGTTCTCGCTTACACCAACAGCATTATTATTTAAAATCGTATGTAGGGGAAAAAGTATTTAAATCAGATTTTTATAATGATAAAGCTCCAGCATTAATACCCAAATAAAAACCCCGCCTTAGCGAGGTCTTATCTGTAAAACTTTAGAAATCAATAAATCGACATATGGTTACGGTGTATCATTTCCAACGAACGTGCTTCACCTAATACTTGGTAAACCTTGTCAGAAGCCAGACCTTTGACAATTTCAGCAGAACGAGAACTGAAATTTACTCGCCCAACCGCAACTCGATGACCATGTTGGTCGACACACTCAACCACATCACCACGCTCAAAATGCCCTTCAACCGCTTTTACACCAACAGGCAATAAACTACGGTGATTTTCTTTAATGGCTTTAACAGCACCATCATCTAGCACCAAACGCCCTGCTGTTTGTAAATGCGCAGCAAGCCACTGTTGATGAGCTGTTAGACGATCATCATCGGTGATAAACAGCGTACCCAGTAATTCACCCGCCATTAAACGCGCCAATACATGGTCACTCTCACCACTTGCGATGAGCGTTGGACAGCCTGACTTCGCTGCCAAACGAGCAGCACGAACTTTGGTCAACATACCACCACGACCAAACTTACCGCCACCGCCAGCCATATCAAATAAAGTTTCATCCATTGCACGAACGGTATGGAACAATTTTGCATTGGGATTGGAACGAGGGTCTGAATCAAACATACCTTGCTGATCAGTCAAAATAATCAGTAAATCTGCATGCACTTGACCCGCAACCATAGCAGCAAGCGTGTCATTGTCACCAAAACGAATTTCGTCGGTGGATACCGTGTCATTTTCATTAATGACAGGAATTACCTTCCAATCAATTAGATTCTGCAAGGCATCACATGAGTTTAAGTAACGGCGACGATCTGCGAGGTCATCATGTGTTAACAAGACTTGTGCTGTTTGGATCGAATGTTTCTCTAATACACTTGACCAAGTATGGATTAAGCCCATTTGCCCAATGGCAGCACAAGCTTGTAGACTGGGTAGATCGGTGGGTCGATTCTCTAGCTTCATGCGAACCATCCCTTCAGCCACAGCACCAGAAGACACCAGAATAATCTCATGTCCGGCATTGTGTAGATCTGCAATTTGTTTCGCCCAATGCGAAATTGCATCCAAATCTAAACCTTGCCCATTTGCTGTGAGTAAAGATGATCCGATTTTAACAACGATACGTTTTAAAGCCTTGAGCTGACGTTGCCCATCTACCACTTCTATCATCTTATCCTCGGTCTTTCTTTTCTAAGCGGATACCCGAATATTTGGATATCTTTAGAAATTAGCGTACGTAGTACACTTCCATTTCGCCATCGTCACCATCGTCGTCTTCATCGTCATCACCCAAAATACCAGCAAGACGTTGTTGACGGCGCATTTCACGATAAGCTTCTTTTGCAGCAATCGTTTGTTCACGTGTTTCAGCTTCAAGCTGATCACGGAATGCTTTCATTTTCGCTGCATACTCTGGATCTTCTTCTTCCAACTCACGTTGTTGTTCGATTTGATCCATGAGGTAATACACAACTGGTTTTGTTCCCTCTTCAAGCAAGCCTGAAGTTTTAAATACAGGACCATCCCATTGTAATTCTTCAAGAATATGATTACACCATTCTTCTTGAGTATCATCATTTAATTGATCGAGTTTGTTTAAAACAAGCACAATCGGCAATTGAGCCAAAGTTGGCGAGAATTTTTTCAATTCTTCCATAATGGCTTTGGCATTGTATGCCGGGTCTGAACCATCAATCGGTTGCACATCAACAATATGCAAAAGAATACGCGTTCGCGCCAAATGTTTAAGGAAACGAATACCGAGACCAGCACCTTCAGCAGCGCCTTCAATCAGCCCAGGAATATCCGCCATAACAAATGAACGATGACGATCCGCATCAACCACACCTAAGTTGGGAACCATCGTGGTAAATGGGTAATCCGCTACTTTAGGTTTTGCTGCGGAAACAGCACGAATAAAGGTTGATTTACCTGCATTCGGCATCCCCAATAAACCGACATCAGCGAGAACTTTAAGCTCAAGGCGAATCTCACGATACTCACCTTTGATCCCATGTGTACATTTACGTGGAGAACGGTTGGTCGATGATTTAAAATGGGTATTGCCCAAACCACCATCACCACCGTGTGCAACTAAAACTTTTTGACCATCTTCAACAAGGTCACCAATAATATCGCCAGACTCTGTATCTACAATGGTGGTTCCCACAGGAACTTTCAGAACAACTGATTCACCACCACGACCAGCACAGTTTGCGCCAGCACCGTTTTTACCACGTTCAGCGCGAAATTTACGGGTATAACGATAATCGACTAAGGTACTGGTATCGTCGTCAGCTTGAATATATACGCTGCCACCACGACCACCATCCCCACCATCTGGACCACCAAATGGTACAAATTTTTCACGGCGAAAACTGGCTACGCCATTGCCACCGTCGCCAGCCTCTACGGTAATGACTGCTTCATCAACAAAGCGCATGCTGCCAATCCTCTAAAATCTTTAAAACCGCATATTCTGCCATATTTTGAAAAATTTCTCGAATAGTATTATTCAACTGAGCATGAATTTTGTTAAACATTTTTTATAATTCATCCAATAAAACTGCCTTTGCTGATATTTTGATTGTTTTTCAGTCAGATATTTTTTTATAATAGGCAAGCTAAAAAATGTCTATGTCTCACTAACAAAAAAACATAGTCGTAAATTTATAAATTTACTTTTTTAAATCAATACTTTTTATTTTGATCAAATGTTTGATCTAAAGGATGCTCTATATTGTCTATTGTCCAAATCAGTGCTGCGCTTGGACCCGCGGAATGTGAACTTGCAGTTAAATACACTTTGCAAGAAATGCAAAAAGAAGCTCAAAAGCAAAAAATTCAATTCGAAGTGATAGAAAGTAATACTACTCCGCACGGCTATTCATCCGTGATCTGTAATATTAATGACAGCCACCAAAATTGGCTGAACTCTTGGTTAGGAACGATTCAATGGACATTTCACAGTCCAATTCGTCCACATCACAAACGTAAAAATTGGTTTGTAGGTATTAGCCAATTTCAAAGCCCTACGCAACTTCCTGCGGATGATACGATTGTTTTCCAAGCCTGTCGGGCATCTGGTGCTGGCGGGCAACACGTCAACACCACTGACTCCGCTATTCATGCAACCCATACTGCCACAGGAATCAGCGTTAAAGTTATGTCTGAACGCAGTCAACATGCCAATAAGCGTTTAGCAAAAGAGTTAATTGCACTCAAATTACAACAACAGATGGAGAGCCAACAAGCCCATCAGAAACATGCTCAACATTTACAACACACGTTGATTGAGCGAGGTAATGCAGTAAAAAGCTTTAAAAGATAAATCAGATATACGCATGTTGTCGTTAAATCTGAGTAGCGTGAATGTCTAACATCAGTTTGAATTTAAATTTTATAAGAAATGAAGGATGCTTCAACACAGACATTAAAAAAGGAAGCCTCAGCTTCCTTTAATACTTTTAAAAACTCAAGCATGTACTTCAGTTTTTTCCTCAAGCATCTTACGATCAACTTCTTCAGGATTGTTCAAAGCATCATTGAGTTTTTCAACATCAAGCTTACCCACCCATTTTGCAACGACGATGGTTGCCAGAGAGTTACCCACCAAGTTAGTCAATGCACGTGCTTCAGACATGAAACGGTCAATACCTAAAATCAAAGCCAAACCAGCGACTGGGATATTGCCTACAGCAGCCAAAGTTGCTGCCATTACAATAAAGCCTGAACCAGTTACACCTGCTGCGCCCTTTGATGAAATCAACAAGACGGCAAGCAAAGTAATTTCATGCCAAATATCCAGTTGAGTATTGGTTGCTTGTGCAATAAAGATTGCCGCCATAGTCAAATAAATAGAGGTACCATCAAGGTTAAATGAATAACCTGTTGGAATGACCAAGCCAACCACAGACTTTTCACAGCCAGCAATTTCAAGCTTTTTCAGCATTCGAGGCAATACGGATTCAGAAGATGATGTACCCAATACAATCAATAACTCTTCACGAATCATGCGGATCATTTTTAAAATACTAAATCCGCAGAAACGACTGATCGAACCTAAAATAATGAAAATGAACAATAAACAGGTGATATAGAAACAAAGAATTAGCTGTGCAAGTTGCGCTAAGCTACCAATGCCATACTTACCGATGGTAAATGCCATCGCACCAAAGGCACCGATTGGCGCAAGTTTCATAATCATATTCACGATGTTAAAGAACACATGCGAAATTTGATCAATCAATCTTAGAACAGGTTTACCTGCATCTCCTAACTTATGTAAAGCAAAGCCAAACAGTAATGCAAATAAAAGAACTTGTAGAATTTCGCCTTCAGCAAATGCACCGACAACCGTATTAGGAATAATGTGCATAAAGAAATCAACGGTGGATTGTGATGCACCCGATTCCACATATTTGCTGATACCAGAAGTATCCAATGTAGCAGGATCAATATTCATCCCTACACCAGGTTTAGCAATATTGATCACCACCAAACCAATGATTAAGGCAATCGTGGACACAACCTCAAAATACAACAGCGCAATACCACCCGTCTTACCGACCGATTTCATGCTTTCCATACCAGCAATACCGCTGACCACGGTACAGAAAATCACAGGTGCGATAATCATTTTAATGAGCTTAATAAAAGCATCACCTAAGGGTTTAAGTTGCTCACCCAAACCTGGAATATTCTTTTCTACACCATTGATCAATTGTGTACCACTTGGGAAGTAGTGACCGACGATCACACCCAAAATAATGGCAACAATCACTTGAAAATAGAGTGATTTATACAGCGGTTTCTTAGCCATGATAATTACTTCTTTCTATATTTCTGTTCGAAGAAATATCCAATATTAATGCGACCATTTGCTGACACAGGCAAAAATTCTGATGAAAACATCAAGAAAATAGATTTTTAGAAAATAAAAATCCGTTCAGAAAACAGCCGTTTTCCAAAACAAAGACAACAAATGACGATGTTTAAGATTTACTCTGTATTGCCCATATGCAAATCAGAATAAATGTAGAACAGGAGATGAAAAATAAAACACTATTCAAGCTTATTTTAATTAATTTTTGAGCATCAATCTCTATGTAAATGTGAATTTTGGCTAACATCTGTCCATTTTTTGCTTAGACCTTAGTCTAATACCACTTAGATCTATACCCTTTCAATTCATTTATGGCATAGTGTACTGCACTGTTTCTTCGGCTTATGACTGCATCCATATGAATACCAAACGCAATCTTTATAAAGACTTTGAACATCCTTTTGCGCAGTTTGTGCGAATCATTGGTAAAGGAAAAAATGGTGCACGATCATTAACTTATGAAGAAGCTTATCAAGCTTTTTCGATGATTTTAAAAAATGAAGTGCTTGATGTACAACTGGGTGCATTCTTGATGCTACTTCGTGTTAAAGAAGAATCTGTAGATGAACTCACTGGCTTTGTCCAAGCGACCAAAGACCAATTGAACTTCCAAGCACTTTCTGTGGATTTAGACTGGTCATCTTATGCAGGGAAACGCAAACATTATCCATGGTTTTTGTTGGCAGCTCTGACACTGGCTAAACACGGTTATAAGATCGTCATGCACGGCGCTGCTGGGCATACCATGAATCGTGTTTATACCGAACAAGTTTTAGCGTATTTAGGATTTCCAATTTGCCAAAATGAAACTGAAGTCAAACAACAGTTAGAGACTCAAAATTTTGCTTATTTGCCTTTGGATGTAATCTCACCAATTTTAGCGGATTTGATCAATCTCAGAAATGTCATGGGATTACGCTCTCCAATACATACTCTTGCTCGCCTGATTAACCCGTTCAATGCCAAAGCCACCATGCAAGCTATTTTTCACCCTGCTTATCGTAGCTCTCATCAACAGGCAGCTTTTCAACTGGGTTATCAAAATAGCGCAGTGATTAAAGGTGAAGGTGGCGAGTTTGAGCGAAACCCTGACGCGAAAACGCTGATTTGTGGTATCCAAGATGGTGAACTCTATGAATATGAATTACCAAAATTAACGGATAATCGTAGTCCAATAGAAGAACAACTGGATCTGTCTGTGTTTAAAGCTGTTTGGGAAGGTCAACAAACACATGACTATGGCGAGATTGCCGTTACCGAAACGATGGGGATTGCTTTATATACCATGGGTATTGTAAATAACTACCCTGAAGCCATGAGTAAAGCTCAACATCTTTGGAACACACGTTTCTAAATTGAAGTTTCTACTAAAGCGTGATGATCAATGATCACGCTTTTGTATAAAATAAAAATCAGACCAATAGGGATAACTTTTCCCTGAAGAATGAATATTGAGGAGTTGTAACTGATCACCGATTTGGATCACGTTTTTATTCTGTATATGTGGTCCAGATAAATATGCATCTTTTTGCTGACCAATCAGCTTTGAACAATATAAATGGTGCGTTTTTATTTTTTTTGAAGAGTCAGCTGTATAAGCATTATCAATTTTTATACCAATTAATAGCATCGGATAACCATCATTTTTAATTGATGTATATTGTGTGACTGGCGTTTGGAAATTTTGACTTGCAATCACAGTCACATCTAATAAGCATTGAATAGGACTTGCGCCACTTGTTCGTTCAGCGAATGAGCTGGTGGAAATTGCAGAGATGAAGATTAGACTGAGATGAACAAGCTTTATTGTTTTGAGCAGCTGTAGCACTTTAACCTCTATATTTTTAAGAATTTTTATCTTCCTGAATATCTTTGTCGCCTTTTTACATCTTTCTGATTTTTAACGTATTGATCGTTTTATACCATCATCATTGTAGCAGCTTAAATAGGGCGTGTTGACACTTTTAGATTAAAAAATAGCGAAGTAGTAAAATTAAATCGCCAAACCCAATTCTACTATTCGCTATGCCTCGTACCATGTTAACAGATCAACACTGGCAAAAGTTGAAAGCTATTTTGCGTAATTTATCCATTCATCTCAACTCAAATTTAAGAAATTTTATTGAAGCGATTCTTTATAGGATTAGAACTGGGTGCCCTTGGCGTGATATCCCCACTTGCTTTGGACAACCGAACTCTATTTTTAAACGTTTTAATCGCTGGTCAAGTAGTGGTAAGTTACTCACTATATTCAAATTATTATCGCTGAATACAGATATGGAATGGCTGTTCATCGATGGTTCTCATATTCGCGCTCATC